>NZ_JBHWIE010000152.1:0-17023 GCF_042732085.1 Actinosynnema sp. NPDC059797 | reverse complement strand
CCGCTAGCCCCACCCCCCCCTCCCCCGCACCACCCCGCAGCCCCCACCACCCCGCAGCCGCCACCCCGCCGCCGTCGCCACCCCATCAGGCCCCAACACCCGACGTGCAGCAGGTCACAAACCGCGACGTGTGAGACTGGACCCCGTGACAGCGACGCGATCCCAGGAACTGTTCGAGCGCGCGACGGCGGTCATCCCCGGCGGCGTGAACTCCCCGGTCCGGGCGTTCCACTCGGTCGGCGGCACCCCGCGGTTCATGGTCCGCGGCGAGGGACCGCACCTGTGGGACGCCGACGGCAACCGGTACGTCGACCTCGTCTCGTCCTGGGGCCCGATGATCCTCGGCCACGCCCACCCCGAGGTGGTGGCGGCCGTCCGCGAGGCGGCCGGCCACGGCCTGTCCTTCGGCACGCCCACCGAGGGCGAGATCGAGCTGGCCGCGGAGATCGTCGACCGCGTCGCGCCGGTGCACCGGGTCCGCCTGGTCAACTCCGGCACCGAGGCCACGATGAGCGCGATCCGCCTCGCCCGCGGCTTCACCGGCAGGCGGAAGGTCGTCAAGTTCGCGGGCTGCTACCACGGCCACGTGGACGCGCTGCTCGCCCAGGCGGGCTCCGGCGTCGCCACCCTCGGCCTGCCCACCTCGCCCGGCGTGACCGGCGCGCAGGCGGCCGACACGATCGTGCTGCCCTACAACGACCTCGACGCCGTCCGCCGGGCCTTCGCGGACAACCCGGGCGAGATCGCCTGCGTCATCACCGAGGCCGCCGCGGGCAACATGGGCGCGGTCGCCCCGAAGCACAACGCCGGGCTGCGCGACCTCTGCCGCGCCGACGGCGCGCTGCTGATCATGGACGAGGTCATGACCGGCTTCCGCGTGTCGCGCGCCGGCTGGTACGGCCTGGAGAACGTCGAGGGCGACCTCTACACCTTCGGCAAGGTCATGTCCGGCGGCCTGCCCGCCGCCGCGTTCGGCGGGCGCGCGGACGTGATGGCCAGGCTCGCCCCGTCCGGCCCGGTCTACCAGGCGGGCACGCTGTCCGGGAACCCGGTCGCGGTGGCCGCCGGCCTGGCCACGCTGCGCGCCGCGACCGACGACGTCTACCGCACGCTCGACGCCAACGCCTCGCGCCTGGGCTCGCTGTTCGCCACCGCGCTCACCGAGGCGGGCGTGGCGCACCGGGTGCAGTTCGCGGGCAACCTGGTCAGCGTGTTCTTCACCGAGGACGAGGTCGTCGACTACGCGGGCGCGCAGGCGGCGGAGACGTGGCGCTTCCCGCCGTTCTTCCACGCCCTGCTGGAGCGCGGCGTCTACCCGCCGCCGAGCGCGTTCGAGGCGTGGTTCGTCAACGCCGCCATGACCGAGCAGGACTTCGAGGTGATCGCCGACGCGCTGCCGCACGCCGCCCGCGCGGCGGCCCGGGCCGTGGAGGGTGGGGCGAAGTGAGGGACCGCGCGCCCACCGGTGGCGGGAACCGGACCGTCGTCCACCTGCTGCGGCACGGCGAGGTGCACAACCCGACCGGCATCCTCTACGGCCGCATCCCGGGCTTCAAGCTGTCCGAGCGCGGCAGGCGGCAGGCGCTGACCGTGGCCGAGCACCTGGCGGACCACGACATCGCGCACGTGGTCGCCTCGCCGCTGGACCGGGCGCAGCAGACGGCCGCGCCCATCGCCGACTCCCACCGGCTGGAGCTGGGCACCGACGAGCGGCTGATCGAGGCGGACAACCGGTTCGAGGGCCTGAAGGTGTCGGTCGGCGACGGCGCGCTGCGCTCGCCGAAGCACTGGCCGAAGCTGGTCAACCCGTTCCTGCCGTCGTGGGGCGAGCCGTACCTGGAGATCGCGCACCGGATGCTGGGCGCGGTGCAGCGGGCGCGGGCGGTGGCGGAGGGCCACGAGGCGGTGTGCGTGTCGCACCAGTTGCCGATCTGGACGTTGCGGCGGTTCCTGGAGGGCAAGCGGATGTGGCACGACCCGCGGCGGCGCGAGTGCTCGCTGGCGTCCCTGACGAGCCTGGTGTTCGAGGGCGAGCAGCTCGTGCGGCTGGTCTACACCGAACCGGCCGGCGCGACGAACCCGCGGGTGACGGGCGCATGAGGAAGCTCGCCGCGGCCCTGGCCGCCCTGCTGATCGCCACGACCGCGTGCTCGACCGGTGACGACGCGGTCGTCGCGGGCGGGGAGTTCCAGCTGGTCGCGCCGAACGGGGAGACCAAGCTCCGCTACGAGGGCGACGAGCGCAAGCAGCTGGGCGCGCTCACCGGCCCGAGCCTGATGGAGGACGGCCGGACGATCTCGCTGTCCGACTTCGCGGGCAAGGTCGTCGTGATCAACATCTGGGGCGCGTGGTGCCCGCCGTGCCGCACGGAGGCGCCCGAGCTGCAGAAGGTGCAGGACGAGAAGGGCCCGCTGGGCGTCCAGGTGCTGGGCGTGGACGTCAAGGAGACCTCCACGGAGCTGCCGCGCGACTTCATGCGCAACCGGCGCCTGACCTACCCGTCGATCTACGACGAGTCCGGGCGCGCGATGCTCGCCTTCCGCGGGCTGCACCCGAACACGGTGCCCGCGACGTTCGTGCTGGACAAGCGGCACCGGGTGGCGGCGGCGTTCCTGGGCGGCGTGATCGCGAGCGACCTGACGCCGATCGTGGACCAGTTGGTGGCGGAGTCCTGAGAGGACCCCGCCTCCCGAGCGGACCCCGTCTCCCGAGGAAGCCCCGCCGACGCCTCACCGCCCGGTCTGCAACTCCGGCACCCGGGCGCGGAACGCCTCGACCATCGCGTCCCGCCCGATCAGGTTGAACTCGCGCCCCAGCGTGCGCATGATCGAGTTCTCCGTGGGCCGGTACAGCCCGAACCGGTGGTACCGGGCGCCCTCGAACGCCCCGACCACCCCGCCGTCCGGCGAGGGCTGCCCCAGGTACCCGGCCCACTTCGCGCCGCTCGGGTCCGCGGTCACGTTGACCTCGGTCGGCTCACCGCCCGCGTACCGGTCGTAGGGGTAGTCGTACTCGTCGGCCAGCCCGCCGATCGAGTGACCCAGCTCGTGCACGGCGATCTGCCCGGCCTGGTCGTTCGCGCCCGCGGCGGTGGCGACGCCGCCGCCCGCGCCGCCGTACTTGGCGGTGTTGCCGAGCGCGATCACCTGGTCCGACCCCGGCGCGAGCGCCGCGAACTGCGTGGCCTTGGTCTGGTTCACGCACAGCAGCCGCTCGGTCTGGGGGTCGCGGCCCTGGCACCAGAAGCCCATGTCGAGCGCCGTGTCGCGGGCGACGCCGAGGGTGGGGTCGTGGTCCACGCCGGACTGGGGCGAGACGACGTTGACCTGCCAGACGTTGAAGTACTGCTTGTAGGAGGCGAACGGCTCCACGGCGGACAGCTCCGCCCACTTGTCCACGACGTGCGAGTGGAAGGTCCCGATCTCCGCCGCCGTGTAGCCGTCGCCCACGAACACCAGGTCGAACCGTTGGTCCGGCGCGCCGGTCTGCTGGACGGCGACCACCTCGGCGTCCACTTCGTCGGGCGCCGCCGCGGCCTCGAAGGCCCGGGGCACGGCGGTCCGCGTGATGGCGCCGTCGGGGGAGAAGACCTCCACCCACTCCAGTTCCGGTCCGGTGGCCGGTCCGGGCTCCGCGGCGCCGCCGGGCAGGGGGGCGGCGACGACGGCGAAGGCGACGGCCAGCAGCGGCAGGGTCAGCCGGTGTACGCGCATGTCGTCACGCTATGAAGCCAATTGTTCACCCACAAGGGTTGATGGTCGGGTTTAGGGGTCACTCGAACAGGGAAGAAGGTCGACTCGGCTCGCGGAGCTGTGAGCCGGGTCGCTCCTAAGGGAGTCCGGTGCGCGGCCCTGTCAAGGCCCTACTTACCCTGGACGCGTGAACCCGACAGATCTGGCCACCTCGGGCCCGATCCTGCTCGCGACCGGGGTGGCGGTGCTGGCCGGGGCCATCTCCTTCGCCTCCCCGTGCGTGGTCCCGCTCGTCCCCGGCTACCTCGCCTACCTGGCGGGACTGGTCGGCGCGGAGGCGCCCGCCGTCACCGGCGACGAGGCGCGCAAGACCGGGCGCTGGCGGGTGGCGGGCGCGGCGCTGCTGTTCGTCCTCGGTTTCACGATCGTGTTCGCCCTGACCTCGTTCGTGGTGCTCGGCCTGACCGACCTGTTCTGGTTGGAGACCGACCTCCTCCAGCGCATCGGCGGCGTCGTCACCATCGCCATGGGCCTGGTGTTCATCGGCCTGGTCCCGGCCCTCCAGAAGGACGTCCGCCTGCGCCGCGCGCCCAGCGCCGGCCTGATCGGCGCGCCGCTGCTGGGCGGCGTCTTCGCGCTGGGCTGGACCCCGTGCCTCGGCCCGACCCTCGCGGGCGTGCTCGCGCTGGCCCGCAGCACCGAGGTCGGCTCGGCGACGGCCCGCGGCGCGGTGCTGGTGGTGGCCTACTGCCTCGGCCTCGGCCTGCCGTTCGTGCTGATCGCGCTCGGCGCGCGCTGGGCGGTGCGGGTCACCGGCTGGCTGCGCGGCCACGTGCGCCAGGTGCAGGTGTTCGGCGGCGTGCTGCTCATCGCGGTCGGCGCCGCCCTGGTCACCGGCCTGTGGGGCGAGTTCGTCGGCTGGCTGCGCGACGCCGTGGTCAACGACCTGGAACTGCCGCTCTAGTGCTGACCACCGCCCTCGCCTTCCTGCGCAACACGTGGCGCGGCCTCACGGCCATGCGCACCGCGCTGACCCTGCTGTTCCTGCTCGCCCTGGGCGCGATGCCGGGCGCCCTGCTGCCGCAGCGCTCGCTCAACTCGCGCAAGGTCGACGAGTACATCGCCGCGAACGGCTGGTGGGGCCGGTTCCTCGACGACCTCCAGTTCTACGACGTCTACGCCAGCTACTGGTTCTCCGCGATCTACGTGCTGCTGTTCGTCTCCCTGGTGGGCTGCCTGCTGCCGCGCACCTGGGAGTACTTCAAGCAGATGCGGGCCAGGCCCGTGCTCACGCCGCGCAACCTGGCCCGCATGCCGCACCACGCGAGCGCCGAGGTCGACGGCGCGCCCGAGGACGTCGTCGCGCACGCCGAGCGCCGACTCAAGGGCTGGCGCCGCGTCACCCGCGAGGAAGCCGACGGGGTGCGCACGGTCAGCGCAGAGCGCGGCTACCTGCGCGAGACCGGCAACCTGGTCTTCCACTTCTCGCTGCTGGGCCTGCTGGTCGCGTTCGCGCTGGGCAAGATGTTCGGCTACGAGGGCCAGGTCATCGTGCAGGCGAACGGCGGCCAGTTCTGCAACTCCGGCGTCTACAACTACGACACGTTCCGGCCCGGCCTGCGCGTCGACGGCTCGGACCTCACCCCGTTCTGCGTGAAGGTGGACGACTTCTCCGCCTCCTACCTGCACAACGGCCAGGCCGAGAGCTTCCTCGCGAACATCGGGTACCAGTCCGGCGCGGACCTGGACAGCGGCACGTGGCGGCCCTACCCGCTGCGGGTCAACAGCCCGCTGCGCACCGCGGGCGACCGCGTCTACCTGCTCGGCCACGGCTACACGCCGGTGTTCACGGTCACCTTCCCGAACGGCCAGACCCGCACCGGCGCCATCCAGTGGCGGCCGGTCAACACGGTCACGCTGGCCTCGGAGGGCGCGACCAAGTTCGACCCGCCGGACGTGCCGGACGCCGAGGAGCGCCGCCGCAGCCAGCTCGCGATCACCGGCCTGCTCGCGCCCACCGCCGCGTTCCGCGGCGAGCTGCTGGACTCGGCGTTCCCCGCGGCGAACGACCCCGCCGTCGCCATCGACGTCTACCGCGGCGACCTCGGCACCGACTCCGGCCGCGGCCAGTCCATCTTCTCCCTCGACCAGAAGATGGTCGACGACGGCAAGCTCCGGCGCGTCGCCCGGCAGAACCTCCGGGAGGGCGAGCAGCTCACCCTCGACGACGGCACCACCGTCCGCTTCGAGGGCGTGCGCGACTGGGTGTCCCTCCAGGTCTCGCACGACCCGGCGCAGAACTGGGTCCTGGTGTTCTCCGTGCTGGTCATCATCGGCCTGGGCGTGTCGCTGAGCATCAAGCGCCGCCGGGTCTGGGTGCGGGCGACGCCGCTGGGGGACGGGCGTACTTTGATTGAGGTCGGCGGCCTCGCGCGGACCGACCAGGCCGGGTACGGCGAGGAGTTCGGCGGCTTGTCCCGCGACCTGCTCGCACTCAAGGAGGGCAGCTGATGCCGGTCAACCAGACCCTGTCGACCTATAGCGACTGGACCTACGGCGCGGCCGTGCTGGTCTACTTCCTCGCCGCCGCGCTGTACCTGTGCGAGGCCGCGTTCGCCCGGCCCGCCAAGGCCAAGGCCGCCGCGCTGGTCGCCGCGGGCGGCACGCAGGCCGACGGCACGTGGGCGCCGGGCCGCGTGACCAGGCCGGAGAGGTCCCGCGCCGAGCGCCTGGGCCGCATGGGGCTGGCGCTGAACGTGCTGGGCGTGCTGCTCCAGGCGGGCTCCCTGGTGCTGCGCGGGTTCGCCACCGGGCGCGTGCCGTGGAGCAACATGTACGAGTACATGTCGCTGCTCACGCTCGCGGGCGTGGTGACGTGGCTGGTGCTGGCGCGCATGTTCCCGGTGCGCAAGCTCGGCGGGTTCGTGCTGGTGCCGGTCGTCATCCTGATGTTCCTCGGCGGCACCGTCCTCTACGCCGAGGCGTCGCCCGTGCCGCCGCCGCTCCAGTCGTACTGGCTCGTGGTGCACGTGTCGGTGATCTCGGTGTCCAGCGGCATCCTGCTGGTGCCCGGCGTGGCCAGCGTGCTGTTCCTGCTGAAGTCCTCCGGCCGCGCGCGGTTCGTCAAGCTGCCCGACGCCGACATGCTCGACCGGCTCGCCTACCGCAGCACGGTGTTCGCGTTCCCGCTGTTCACCATCGGCATCATCTGCGGCGCCATCTGGGCCGAGGCGGCGTGGGGCCGGTTCTGGGGCTGGGACCCCAAGGAGACCGTGGCGTTCGTGTCGTGGGTCGTCTACGCGGCGTACCTGCACGCGCGGGCCACGGCGGGCTGGCGCGGCAGGCCGGCGGCGTGGGTCAACTCGCTGGGCTTCGCGCTGACCGTGTTCAACCTGTTCTTCATCAACCTCGTAACGACTGGGTTGCACTCGTACGCGGGTGTCGGCTGATCGCGCAGATCAGCAGCTCGCAAGACCTCCGCCCAGTTCGTACCCGGTGTCGTGGAACCACTCGTCCCCGGCTACCGTCGGACGCGTGGGGTCGGGGAGGTCTCGATCCGCTCAGCTCAGGGAGGACCCCAGCGGTGACCGGTCGCTACGAGAATCCCGAGCCGTCGTGGCAGCAGCCGCCCGGCGAGGAGGGGCAGCAGCCCAACCCGAACCAGTCGGGCGGTCACCAGGTCGAGCAGGGGGCCGGCGCCCAGTACGTGGAGCCGCAGACGGTGTACCTGGACCCGTCGAACTCCGGTCCGGTGACCGGTCCGCCCTCCGGCGGCTTCCCGGCGCAGGGCGCGCCCTCCGGCCCGTACCAGGTGCCGGGCCAGCCCGGTCCGCAGCAGCAGGCCGGCGGCCAGTCGGGTCCGTACCAGGTCGCGGGCGGTCCGTCGGGCGCCTACCAGGTGCCGGGCGCGCAGTCCGGTCCCTACCAGGTCGCGGGCGGTCCGTCGGGCGCGTACCAGGTGCCCGGCGCGCAGTCCGGCCCGTACCAGGTGCCCGGCGCGCAGTCGGGGCCGTACCAGGTCGCGGGCGGTCCGTCCGGCCCGTACCCGGTGGGCCAGGGCCAGTACCAGGGCGCGCAGTACCAGGGCGGGTTCCCCAACAACTTCCCGCAGAGCGTCCAGCCGCAGCAGCCGTCGCCGCAGCAGGCCAACGCCAACTCGGTGTCGTCGCAGGAGCTGATCAAGCGCACGAAGCGCCCGCCGCAGTCCGGCTGGCGCAAGACCCTGCACGTGGTGACCGGCGGCCTGGTCAACCTGGGCGAGAGCCCGGCCGACCTGCGGCGGCGCGAGCTGATCGCGCGGATCAACCAGCCGCTGCGCGGGTGCTACAAGATCGCGATGCTGAGCCTCAAGGGCGGCGTCGGCAAGACCACCACCACGACCACGCTGGGCTCGACGTTCTCGTCGCTGCGCGGTGACCGGGTGATCGCGGTGGACGCCAACCCCGACCGCGGCACGCTGGCGCTGAAGGTGCCCCGGGAGACCACGGCGACCGTGCGGCACCTGCTGCGCGACGCCTCGCGGGTCACCAAGTACAGCGACGTGCGCGCGTACACCTCGCAGTCGCCCAGCCGGCTGGAGGTGCTGGCGTCCGACCAGGACCCGGCCGTGTCGGAGGCGTTCAGCGACCAGGACTACCTGCGCACGGTGTCCCTGCTGGAGCTGTTCTACAACATCGTGCTCACCGACTGCGGCACCGGTCTGATGCACTCCGCCATGAAGGGCGTGCTCGACCAGGCCGACTCGCTGGTGCTCGTGTCGTCCGGCTCGGTGGACGGCGCGCAGACCTCGGCGGCGACGCTCGACTGGCTGGACGCGCACGGCTACCGCGACCTGGTCGCGAAGTCCGTCGTGGTGATCAACTCGGTGCGGCCGGGATCGGGCAAGGTGGACCTGGACAAGCTGGCCGCGCACTTCTCGCAGCGGTGCCGCGCGGTGGTGCGCATCCCGTTCGACTCGCACCTGGAGGAGGGCGCCGAGATCGAGCTGGACAAGCTCGCGCCGGCGACCCGGTTGGCCCTGCTGGAGCTGGCCGCCACCGTGGCGGACGACTTCCCCAACAACTAGCCCACGACGAGGGGGCCTCGGTGGCGAGGCCCCCGGCGTCACTCTTCCTCGTCCTGCGCCTTCTTGCGCTGCTCACCGAGCTTGCGCAGGAAATCCGGGTTGTCGTCCGGTGCCACGAACCGGCGGCTGGGGGCGGTATCGACCCGGTCCGGTCCGAACGCACGCCACAGCAACACGGCGATCGTCAGCGCACCGACCACCGCGAGCAGGTACAGCATGGTCGCCACCTCCTTTGCCACGAGATTACCCGCGTGGCGGAGGTGCGCGCCGTCAGTGCCTGACGGGCTCGGTCGCCTCGGTGGTCAGCTGCGACAGCAGCTCGTGGACCTCGGACTCGCGGAACCTGCGGTGCCCGCCCGGCGTGCGGATGGAGCCGATGCGGCCCGCGGTGGCCCACCGCGTCACCGTCTTGGGGTCGACCCGGAACAGGTTCGCGACCTCGCCCGGCGTGAGCAGCCGTTCCCCCTGGTGTCCCTGCGTCACGGTCACGGTGATCCTCCCCGGTGGTGAACAGACGTACCGGACGCATCGTGGCATCACACCCTTCGGGTACTCGAACGCTTGGGTGATGGTAAAGAGGTAGTAAGGGACGAAGCGTGCGGTTCGGACATCGACCCCGGTGGCCCTACCCTGTACCCGGTGGACGCTCTTGATCGCCAGATCATCGCCGCCCTCCGGGTGAACGGTCGGGCCACCTACGCCGACCTGGGCCGGAAGGTCGGCCTCTCGGCCTCCGCCGTGCACGAGCGGGTCGGCAAGCTCGAAGCCACCGGCGTCATCACCGGCTACCACGCCGTGGTCGACCCGAGCGCCGTCGGCCTGGGGGTGACCGCGCTGATCGGCGTCCACCCCACCGACACCGCGGACGACGACGAGCTGGCCGTCGCGCTCGGGGAGCTGGTCGAGGTCGAGTCGTGCTACCGGGTGGCCGGCGACGAGTCGTTCATCGTCAAGGTCCGGGTGGCCACGGTGGACGAGCTGGAGCGGTCGCTGGGCAGGCTGCGGCGCATCCCCGGCGTCGCGCGCACCCGCACCACGGTGGTGCTGTCCACCCGGTTCGAGGGCCGCCCCAACACCGCCACGACCGGCCCCGACGCCTGAGCCGCGCGGGGCGGCGTAGCCTGGGTAACCGTGCACCTGGGTCGTGATGTGACGCTCTACATCTGCGCGCGCCTGGGCATGGTCGCCGCGATCACCGCGCTGCTCGTGCTCGTCGACGTGCCGCTGCTGGTCGCGCTCGCTGTGGGCGTGGTCGTGGCGCTGCCCCTGTCGCTGTTCGTGTTCAGCGGGCTGCGCAACCGGGTCGCGCAGGGCCTGGAGGCCAAGCAGGCCGTCCGCCGCGCCGAGCGCGAGCGGTTGCGCGCCCAGCTGCGCGGCGACGGCGGCGCCGCCTAGCCTTCGCGGGTCGCCGTCCGGCCGGCGCGGGTCCCGGACCTCACAGCACCAGCAGGATCGACCCGCCGAGGTTCGCCAGCAGCAGCACCGCCAGCACCGCGCCGACGTTCGTGCTCTCGCGCAGCCGCAGGGCCAGCGCCAACGGGCCCACGGGCAGCAACACCGGGCCGCGTTCCCGGTGGGCGACGCGGATCGCGCCGAGCGCGATCCCCAGCGGGTGCAGGCCCGCCTCCCGGGCGCCCGCCACGTCGGCCCGCCACTGCTCGCGGTAGCGGTCCCGCTCGGCGGGCGGGAGCAGGGCGGCGGCCGCGCGCACCAGGGCCAGGGCGAGACGGGTCATCGGGCTACCTCCGGTCGGGTGGAGGGCGCGGGGCCCGCCTTCCGGGCGCGGACCCGGACGGCTTCGCGGGCGCCCTCGGGCGTGAGCGCGTACATGCGGCGGCGCGGTCCGCGCCGGTCGCTGTCGTCGTCCCACTCGGAGGTGACCCAGCCCGCGCGTTCGAGGCGGTCGAGCAGCGGGTAGACGCTGCCCGACGGCCGACCGGTCAGCTTGATCAGCTCCAGGCCCCAGCGCGGCCGGTCGCTCTCCAGCAGCACGGCCAGCACGTCGACGGTGGCCCGTCCGATGCGCCCGAGTGGTTCCACGCCCCTCAGACTACCTATGTAGATTAAGAGTGTCCACGGGGGCGGGCGCACCCGGTCCGGTCGGGGTCAGAGCCCGAACACCTCGGCCGCCTCACCCGCCAGCCGGTCCACCACGTCGGCCAGCTCCAGCTCCGACGACCAGTGCGACGGGATCGCCCCGGCGCCGTCCCGCGCGCCCAGCAGGTTGCCGCACAGCGCGCCGGTCGAGTCACTGTCACCCGAGTGGTTGACCGCGAGCAGCAGGCCGTCCGGCAGGTCGCGGGCGGCCAGCGCGGTGAGCACCGCGATCGCCAGCGCCTCCTCGCCGACCCAGCCGCCGCCCAGCGCCGTCTCGATCACCTCGGGCGTCGGCCGCACGCCGCGCGTGCCCAGCTCCACGGCCAGGTCCAGCAGGCTGAGCTGCTCCTCGTGCCCGGGTCTGCCGACCAGCTCGGCGCGGGCCCGCCCGACCGCCTCGAGCAGCCCGGCCCCGGCCAGCACCTGCTGCACGAGCACCGCCAGCACGCCCGCCGACAGGTAGCCGCTGGGGTGGCCGTGGGTGAGCGCACCCGTCGCGGCGGCCAGGTCGAACACCTCGCGCGGGTCGTCGGACCACAGCGCCACGGGCGCCGCGCGCATCACCGCGCCGCAGCCCTTGGAGTCGTTGATCGGGTTGTCCACCGTGCCCAGCACGCCCGAGCGCAGCGCGGTGAGGCACGTGTTGCCGGGCGCGCGCTGCTGGTGCAGCTCGGGCACGTCCAGCAGCCACCCGTCGTGCGGCGCCTCGGGGCCGCCCTGGGTGCGCAGCCAGCGCCCGTAGGCCATGCGCACCTCGTGCACCGGGTCGCTGCCCCGCCGGCGGGCCAGGAGCAGGCCCTCCAGCGTGAACAGGGTCATCTGGGTGTCGTCCGTGATCGCGCCCAGCCGGCCGTAGGCGGGCGCGTAGTCGGTGAGGCCCGACGGGCCGAAGCGGCCCCGGATGCGGTCGATCCGGTCGAACTCGATCGAGCCGCCGAGCGCGTCGCCGACGGCGCCGGCGAGGAGGCTGCCGCGGAACAAGCTGCTCAGGGGTGAGGTCACGGTGGAGAAGTTATCGTGCCGGCGTGATTACTTCGGTAGACCGATGCAGTTCCCGGACCCGGGACTGGGTGTGCGAGGCGGTCCGCATCATCGAGGCGGACGCCAACCGCAGCGCCGACACCCACCTGCTGCACTTCCCCCTGCCTCTGGAGTGGGGCATCGACCTGTACCTGAAGGACGAGTCCACCCACCCCACGGGCTCGCTCAAGCACCGCCTGGCCAGGTCGCTGTTCCTGTACGCCATCTGCAACGGCTGGATCGTCGGCGGCACCCCGGTGATCGAGGCGTCGTCGGGGTCGACGGCGGTGTCCGAGGCGTACTTCGCGCGGCTGCTGGGGCTGCCGTTCATCGCCGTGATGCCCCGGTCGACCAGCCCGGAGAAGGTGGCGCTGATCGAGCGCCAGGGCGGGCGGTGCCACTTCGTCGACGAGCCCGGCGCGATCTACGACGAGTCGCGGCGGCTGGCGGCGGACCTCGGCGGGCACTTCATGGACCAGTTCACCCACGCCGAGCGGGCCACCGACTGGCGCGGCAACAACAACATCGCGGAGTCCGTGTTCGGGCAGATGGCGATGGAGTCCGCGCCCGAGCCGGAGTGGGTCGTGGTCGGTGCGGGCACCGGCGGCACCAGCGCCACCATCGGCCGCTACATCCACTACCGGCGGCTGCGGACCAGGCTGGCCGTGGTGGACCCGGAGCACTCGGTGTTCTTCGACGCGTGGCGCGACGGCGACACGTCCCTGGTCGGGGCGCGGGGGTCGCGGATCGAGGGCATCGGGCGCCCGCGCGTCGAGCCGTCGTTCATCGGCAGCGTCATCGACCGCATGATCAAGGTGCCCGACGCGGCGTCGGTGGCCACCATCAGGCACGTCGAGGAGGTGCTCGGCAGGCGGGTCGGCGGGTCGACCGGCACGAACCTGTGGGGCGCGTTCCAGCTGATCGCGGAGATGCGGGCCTCGCGGCAGCGGGGCAGCGTCGTGACCCTGCTGTGCGACGGCGGCGAGCGCTACGCGGACACCTACTACGACGACGAGTGGGTGGCCGGGCAGGGCATGGACCTGGCGCCGCACCTGGAGGCGCTGGTCCGGTTCCGGGCCACGGGCACCTGGTGCGGTTGATTTTTCCGGTCGCGGTGGAACGCGCGGCGGACGTCGTGCGTCGCAGCGGTTGACGGAAAGGGGTGCGTGGTGGGCTCGTGGCGGACCGCAGAGGTGCTCACCGCCGAAGACGTGCTGGCCAGGTCGGTCGCCGACGCGGACCGGGCCGTGCGCGAGGCGGCCGAGCTGCGCCACCCCCGGCGCGAGCCGTCGGCCGAAGACGTGCGGCGGGTCATGCAGTACGCGAAGTCCAACGAGGCGTCGCCGGAGCTGCAGGCCCTCCAGCGGCGGATAGCGGGCGGCCACCTGAGCTGGCGGCAGGTCCTGATGGGCGAGGCGGCGGGCGACCGGGGGGTGCGGGCGGCCCTGGAGGCCGACCGGGCCGCGCTGGCGGCGCTGTGCCGCGGCGAGGAGCCGCGCGTGGAGCGGCCGAAGCCCAAGCCCCAGGACGACGACGAGCCGATGAGCTTCACCGAGGACGCCTGGTAGGGCACCGCGCACCTTCCCGCCTGGCCTGCTCGACCCGGCCTGGTGCGATCCTGCCCAGCGCGGCCCAGCGCGGCCCGGTGTAGCCCTGGTCGACGCGGCGCGATGCGGCCCCGCGCGGGGGCTCGGCCCGGCCCAGGTCGGCTCAGCCCAGGACTGCTCAGCCCAGGACCAGGGCGGCGGGCACCGCGATGCCCCAGACCAGCATCGCCAGGCCGGTGTCGCGCAGGACCGGGATCAGGTCGCGGCCCTTGTCGCCCCTCGCGACGCGCCGCGCGCCGAGGACCACCAGCGGCAGGGCGAGGAAGCCGAGCAGGGACAGCGGCTCGCGCAGGCAGACGGCCAGCGTGATCACGAACGGGACGGCGACCAGGGCCAGGTAGAGGCGGCGCGAGTCCTTGTCGCCCAGGGTGGTGGCCAGGGTGCGCTTGCCCGCCTGCACGTCGGTCGGGATGTCGCGCAGGCTGTTGGCGATCATCACCCCGGTGGAGAACGCGCCCATCGCCACGGCGCCGCCGATGCCGATGCCGGTGATCTCGCCGGTCTGCACGTACAGCGTGCCCAGCACGGCCGCCGGGCCGAAGAACAGGAACACGGCCAGCTCGCCCAGTCCCGCGTACCCGTACGGCTTGCGCCCGCCCGTGTAGAACCACGCCCCCGCGATGCACACCGCGCCGAACGCGATCATCCAGTACCGGCCGGTCAGCACGACCAGCAGCAGGCCGGCGACCGCGGCGACGCCGAGTGCCGCGAACGCCGCCAGGCGCACCGCCTTCGGGTTCGCCGCGCCCGAGCCGACCAGGCGGAACGGGCCGACGCGGTTGGCGTCGGTGCCGCGGATGCCGTCCGAGTAGTCGTTGGCGTAGTTCACGCCGACCTGGAGGGCGACGGAGACGACCAGCGCCAGCAGGGACCACGTGAGGTTGAAGCCGTCGACGTGGTGCGCGGCGCCCGCGCCGACGAGGACCGGCGCGATCGAGTTCGGCAGCGTGCGGGGGCGGGTCCCCGACACCCACTGGGCGACTGTGGCCATGTCGAACATCCTCCGACATGGTGAACGGGGACCCGCTTCCGGGTGTCAGCAGTTCGTGGCGCCGGAGACGCCCGTCACGTACGCCTTGGCGATGAACTTGCCCGCGGCGATCCGGTACCAGATGTTCGACGTGCCCTGCGTGCCCGACACCGACTCACCGGTGACCTGGCACTCGACCCGCACCTGCGCGTAGTTGGCGGCCAGGCCGACCTGGGCGGCCGTGCTGCTCGCGGCGCTGCGCACGTTCAGCGGGGTGCTGGAGGTGCGCACGAACCCGGCCGGACCGGAGCCGGTCCACTGGTAGGTGACGGTCACCCACGCGTTGTCGGTCAGCTTCAGCCCGTCCCAGAACGTGCCGTCGGCCAGGTCGATGCCCGCGGGGTTGCCGACGGTGCGCCCGAACTGGTCCTTGCCGCCGTTGTAGCCGTCCTGGTAGGCGGCTTGGGCCTGCGGCTTGCCCTGGGGCAGGTCCCGCCACGACTCGCGGGTGGCCGCCGGGTTCCAGTAGTCGTCCTTGGTGTTCCACGGGCCGACGTCCCAGATCGGCGCCCACTCGCAGCGGCCGTTCGCCGCGCACACCCGCACGCTGTAGGTGCCGGTGCCCTTGGGCGACAGGCCGCGCCGCGACGGCAGGGCCGCGAAGTGGTCGCGGGCCACGATCACGTGGCCGTTCGCCGTGGTGCCGCCGACCAGGCCCTCGCGCGTGGCGTAGACCCGGTAGGACAGGCCCGCGGCCTCCGCGGCGACGCCCTCGCGGGCCGGCCGGTTGAACGCGCGCAGGTCGAGCCGCCGCACCTCGGGCGAGGCGCCCTCGGCCGTCAGCGCGAGCCTGACCTGAACGGTCCCCACGGTCCGCGGCAGGACCGCGGGCGCGTCGGGACGGGCCTCGACCCACTCGGTCCACTGGTCGCCGCCGAGCGCGCCGCGCACGTCCACGGCCACCTCCGCGCCGTCCGGGACGGTGCTCTGGACGGTCGCGGCGACCGCGTTGGCCGGCGTGCCCAGCTCCCGGGGGTCGAGCAGCAGGAAGCCGGTGCGCGCGGAAGCCCGCCGCGCGCTCGCGGGCGCGGGCGCGGCGCGGTCGAGCCGCACGGCGCCCCGATCCGCGGTGACGCCGGTGTCGTCGTCGTTGATCGTGGTCAGGTCGGCTCGCCACTGGGTGTCGCCCGCGGCCACGGCGGGTGCCGCCAGAGCCGTGGTCAGGGCGACGGCGACAGCGAGCGGTAACAGGTAGCGCCTGGTCATCGCAGCACTCCTCGTCCGGACACGCGGTGCGGTGGGGACCGCGGCAGGGCCACGTG
This sequence comes from Actinosynnema sp. NPDC059797, assembly GCF_042732085.1. NCBI lineage: Bacteria > Bacillati > Actinomycetota > Actinomycetes > Pseudonocardiales > Pseudonocardiaceae > Actinosynnema > Actinosynnema sp. NPDC059797. Next base: position 1,250 of record NZ_JBHWIE010000152.1, on the reverse strand, counting down.
TCGCGGCACCGCTGAGCCAATCGCGCTAGGAGTTACCTGTCAACCAACAACCATGTTGCTTGGAGAAAAACTCACCCAAACGAGCGGGCGACAGCTCTCCGATCCACTTTTCCAGGTCCCCGCAGCGGGAGCTCGGACACGAAAATCACCTGTTTCGGAACAGCGAACCGCCCGATCGAGTCACCGACCGCTGCACGCAACGCGTCGAGGTCCGGCAGGCGGTCGGGATCCTCGGGCACCACGGCGGCGGCCACCACCTGGCCCCACTCGGGGTCGGGCAGGCCGACCGCGCACGCCTCGTGCACGCCGCGCTGGGCCACCAGGACCCGCTCGACCAGCGTGGGCGCGATGTTCTCGCCACCGCTGATGATCACGTCGTCGGCGCGCCCGAGCACCTCCAGCGTGCCGTCGGCGCGGATGCGCCCGAGGTCGCCGGTCCGGAACCACTCCCCGAACCGCTCGCCGCCCTGGTAGCCCAGCGCCAGGACCGGCCCGCGGATCTCGATGCGCCCGCCGACGAGCCGGACGTGGACGCCGTCGAGCGGCAGCCCGTCGTACACGCAGCCACCGGACGTCTCGCTCATGCCGTAGGTGGTGACGACCCGGACCCCGAGGTCACGAGCCCGCTTGAGCAGCGACGGAGGCGTGGCCGCACCGCCGATGAGCACCGCGTCGAACGCCCGCGCCGCGGCCAGCCCCGGCCCGTCGGTGGCGACCAGCCGCGAGAGCTGGGTCGGGACGAGCGCCGTGTAGTGCCGCCCGGGCCGAGCCAGCACGGCCCGCGCGGCGGCGGCGAACCCGGAAGCCCGGAAGCCGCCGGCGAGGTCCATGACCCCCGGCTCCGTCCCGGCCACGATCGAGCGGACCAGCACCTGGATGCCGGCGATGTGGGTGGTCGGCAGGGCCAGCAGCCACGTGCCGGGCCCACCGAGCCGGGCGTGCGTCAGCTCGGCCGAGGCCACCAGCGCCGAGGCGGACAGCAGGACGGTCTTGGGCTCGCCGGTGGAGCCGGACGTGCCCACCGCCAGCACCGCCTCGGTCTCCCAGCCCTGGAGGGGAGGGAGAGGAGGAGGGGGAGGAGAGGAGGGCGGGTCGGTGGCTTGGAGCGCAGCGGCGCTCGGCTGGGCGATGAGGAGGCGTGGGGGCGCTTCGGTACCTCCCTTGGCTTCGGTGTGGCTTCGGGCTGCGGGATCGGCGGCTGGGTCGGCGGCCGGGTTGGTGGCAGCCGGGTTGGTGGCTGGGTCGGTGGC
>NZ_JBHWIE010000151.1:0-17027 GCF_042732085.1 Actinosynnema sp. NPDC059797 | reverse complement strand
GGGGTCTGGTCCTTTTGTTTTTATTCGCACTCCTGGGGGGGGGGCCCCACCCCGTGGCGGCGGGTCTTCACGTTGACGCCCTCCTCCCCGGGGCCGGCCCCACCGGGGGGGGGGCCGGCCGGCCCGCGTGACCACGTCGTTCCCACATCGCGGGACGTGGAATGAGGGGCGGCGGCGGCCCGGTTGATGCGGGCATGGACATCGGTGTGGTGTTACCCGCCGGCCGGGCGGGGGCCAACCTCGTCGACGAGGTGGTGGCGGACGCGCGGCTGGTCGCCGAGCTGGGGCTGCGCTCGGCCTGGTTCCCGCAGCTCTTCGACTACGACGCGATCGCGCTGGCCGCCCTCGTGGGGCGGGAGGTGCCGGAGCTGGCGGTGGGCACGTCGATCGTGCCGATCTACGGCAGGCACCCGCTCACCGTCGCCGCGGCGGCGCAGACCGCCCAGGCGGCCACCCGCGGGCGGTTCACGCTGGGGGTGGGGCTGGGCGCGAAGTCGTTCGTCGAGCCCGTCTACGGGGTGCCGCACGAGCGGCCCGCCGCGCACCTGCGCGAGTACCTGACCGTGCTGCGGGAGGTGCTGGCCACGGGGTCGGTGGACTTCGCGGGCGAGACGCTGACCGCGCGCACGCCGGTGCCCGCGGCGTTGCCGGGCGCCGAGCCCGCGCCGTTGCTGGTCGCGGCGATGGCCCCGCTGGCGCTGCGGGCGGCGGGGGAGTTGGCCGACGGCATCCTGCCGTTCCTGGCCGGGCCCCGGGCCCTGGCCGACCACGTCGTGCCCGAGTTGCGCCGCGCCTCGCCGGGGGACCCGAGGGTGGTGGCGGCGGTGCCGGTGGTGGTGACCGACGACGTGGAGCGGGCCCGTGCCGAAGCCGTGGCGGCGCTCTCGTTCTACGACGGCATCCCGTCCTACCGGCGGGTGATCGAGCTGGAGGGCGTGGCGTCGGCCGCCGAACTGGCGGTGATCGGCGACGAGGACGCCGTGGCGGCGGAGCTGCGCCGGTACGGGGACGCGGGCGCGACGTCGATCGTGGCGACGCAGACCGCGCTGGCGGGTGACGAGGACCGGCTGCGGACGTGGCGGTTCCTGGGTGAGCTGGCGAGCAAGGGGAACGACTTCGTGGAAAGGGGTGCCCGGTGACCGGTGTGGTGGGCGAGCGGGTGGACGTGGAGCGGTTCGTCGAGGACTGGCGCGCGTGGAAGGAGGAGCGGGAGCGGGACCTGGCCGACCCGTACGGCTGGCTGGCGCTGGTCTCGCTGGACTGGCTGGAGGACGCGCCCCGGGCCTACCCCGGGCTGCCCGGCGTGTGGTGGCAGGACGAGGAGGCGGCGCACTTCGACCCGAGGGGGGCGGAGGGCGTCCTCCACGAGGGTGAGCCGGTCACCGCGCCGCTGCGGTTCGCGCTGGTCCAGAGCGGGCCGGGGGTCCGGGTGACGGCCGGCGGCGTGGAGGTCGAGGTGGCCCGGCGCGGCGGTTACCTGATCCGGGTGCACGACCCGGAGGCGCCCGTGCTGAAGGGGTTCCGCGGCGTGCCCGCCTACGAGCCGCGGCCGGAGTGGGTGCTCACCGGTACTTACGAGCCCTTCGACGAGCCCCGGCCCACGACCGTCGGCGCGGTCGTGGAGGGGTTGACCCACGTCTACACCGCGCCCGGCGTGGTGCGGTTCCGGCACGGCGGCGAGGAGCACGCGCTGACCGCGTTCAACGGCAAGGACGGCGGGCTGAGCATCCTGTTCACCGACGCCACCAGCGGGGTGACCACCTACGCGGCGAACCGGTCGCTGTCCGTGCCGCCGCCGGGCGAGGACGGCGCGGTGGTGCTGGACTTCACCCGCGCGGTGAACCTGCCGTGCGCCTTCACCGACTTCGCCACGTGCCCGCTGCCGCCCGAGGGCAACCGGCTGCCGTTCGCGGTCGAGGCGGGGGAGAAGACGCCGCACGAGCGCTCCTGACGGCGCGGACCCGGCCCGGGGAGCACACCCCCGGGTCGGGTCGCGCGAGGTTGCGCAAGCTTGCGACAAGCCTTGACCCGCTCGAGGGAACCGCCCGACGATCGTGCTCCTCGCGCGAGCACGCACCGGCGCCCGGCTCGGCCACCGACCGGTGGCGGAGCCGCGCCCCGCGTCCGTCCGGAAAGGACTCGTCGAGTGCGCAGATCCCCCAAGGCCCTCTTAGCCGTCGTGCCCGTCGTGGCCGTCGTGGCCGTCGTGGCCGTCGTGGCCGCGAGCCTCCTGCTCGCCACCCTGCCCGCCACCGCCGCCCCCGCCGGTTCCGGCGGCGGTCCGGGTGTCCGGGACGCCGCGTGGCCGCCGACCCTGGCCGCCGCGGCGAACCGGACCGGCCGCTACTTCGGCGCCGCCGTGGCCGCGAACAAGCTGGACGACCCGGTGTACGCGGCGATCCTCGACCGCGAGTTCGACGTGGTCACGCCCGAGAACGAGCTGAAGCTCGACGCCACCGAGCCGAGGCGGGGCGAGTTCTCCTTCGGCAACGCCGACCGCATCGTCGACCACGCCCTCGCGCGGGGCAAGGAGGTCCGCGGCCACACCCTGCTGTGGCACTCGGGGCTGCCGGGCTGGTTGCAGAACCTGACCGGCGCCGCGCTGCGGCAGGCGATGCTGGACCACGTCACCGGGGTCGTGTCCCACTACCGCGGCAGGATCCACTCGTGGGACGTGGTGAACGAGGCGTTCGCCGACGGCACCTCCGGGAGGCGGCGCGACTCCAGCTTCCAGCGCACCGGCGACGACTGGATCGAGGCGGCGTTCCGCACCGCGCGGGCTGCGGACCCGGGCGCGAAGCTCTGCTACAACGACTACAACATCGAGGACTGGGCGCACGCCAAGACCCAGGCCGTGCACCGGATGGTGCAGGACTTCAGGTCCCGCGGCGTGCCCATCGACTGCGTCGGCATCCAGGCGCACTTCAACGGCGTCAACCCGCTGCCCGCCGATTTCCGGACCACGCTGCGGAACTTCGCCGCGCTCGGCGTGGACGTGCAGCTCACCGAGCTGGACGTCGAGGGTTCCGGCGCGGCGCAGGCCGACAGCTACCGCCGGGTCGTCCAGGACTGCCTCTCGGTGCCCCGGTGCACCGGGATCACGGTGTGGGGCGTCCGCGACACCGACTCGTGGCGGGCCTCGGGCACCCCGCTCCTGTTCGACGGCCGAGGTGAGCGGAAGCCCGCCTACTGGGCGACGCTGTTCGCGCTGCTCGCCGGCTGATCGCGGGGCTGCTGGGGGGCGGAGGGGGCGGACGGGGGCCGACGGGACAGCCCGCCTCCCGGCCGCCGGGACGGGCAGCTCGGTCGCGCCTCCCGCGCTCCGCCCGCCTCCCGGCTACGCCGACGCCGCCAGGCCGGTCTTCAGCGCGCGCGTGATCTCCACCGCGCGGCGCGCCTGGAACGCGATCGCGTCCAGCTCCACCTGGCCGGGCGGCACCTGGCCGTTGTTGGAGACGTGGCTGGTGCCGTACGGGTTGCCGGCCTGGAACTGGATCGGGTCGGCGTAGCCGGGCGGGACGAGGATGCAGCCCCAGTGGTAGAAGACGTTGTTGATCGCGGTGATCGTGGTCTCCTGGCCGCCGTGCGCGGTGGCCGCCGAGGTGAACGAGGTCGCCACCTTGTTGACCAGCTTGCCCGCGCCCCACAGCGGGCCCGCCGTGTCCAGGAACTGCTTGAGCTGCGCCGAGGGCAGGCCGAACCGGGTGGGGCTGCCGAAGACCAGCAGGTCGGCCCACTCCAGGTCGTCCAGGGTCGCCTCGGGGAGGTCCTGGGTCTGCTTGGCGTGGGTCGCCCAGCCCTGGTTGCTGGCGATCGCCTCCTCGGGCGCGAGTTCCCGCACCTTCCGCAGCCGCACTTCCGACCCGGCGTGTTCGGCGGCCTTGGCGGCGGCCTGCGCCAGGGCGTGCACGCTGCCGGTGGCGGAGTAGTAGATGACAGCGGTCTTCAGGTCCGACATCGGCTCTCCCGGTTCGGCGTGGTCGGGGGTCAGGGGGTGGCGTACCCGCTGGGGTGCGGGCCTCACCTCGATCCCGGAAGTGGACCTGATCGGGTCACCGCTTTCGAACTGTTGCGAAACTATTTGCGATCCATTTTCGCTGAACTACGCCAAGTTGACCTGTCAAGGGTTGCATCGATTCAGGAAATCGGAACATCTTCGCTGCTCAGGCCGATGATTGTCTTTCGCACAAATATCGATACTATCGGGGCCATGTGTCGACTGACGATGGGTCGCGCCGCGACAGGAGTTCCGCCCGCCGCAGTGGCCGGGGTCGCCCGTCGCGGGTGCCGCGTCAGCCCGTCGACCAGGCGGCGGCCGCACGGACCCGCCGCGCCGCACCGGTCCGCGCCGCTGGTCGAGCTGGTCCTGCCCGCGTTGAACAGCTCCTGGGCCATGGAGCTGATGCGCGGCGTGGTGGACTCCGGCCTGGACGTGGTGATGTCCGCGCTGGGCGGCCGGTGCCGGTCGCTGGCCACCGGGCTGGTCGAGGCCCGCCGGGCCGGCGCGCTGCTGGTGCTGTGCCCGCTCGGCGCGGACGAGCGGCGCGTGCTCGCCGACGCCCGGATGCCGGTGGTGCTCATCGACCCCGTCGACGTGCCCGGTCCGGGACTGCCGAGCGTCGGCGCGGCCAACCGGGAGGGCGGCGCGACGGCGGCCCGGCACCTGCTGTCGCTCGGGCACCGCCGCATCGCCGTCGTCGGCGGCCCGCGCGACGTGCTGTGCAGCGACGCCCGCCTCGACGGGTTCCGCGCCGCGCTCGCCCGCGCCGGTGTCCGACCGGACGCCGCGCTGGTGCGCCACGCCGACTTCAGCCGCGAGGGCGGCTACCGGGAGGCGCGCGAACTGCTCGCCCTGCCCCGGCGTCCCACGGCCGTTTTCGCGGCCAACGACGAGCAGGCCCTCGGCGTGATCGACGCGGCCCGCGCGGCGGGGCTGTCGGTGCCCGGCGACCTGAGCGTGATCGGCTTCGACGACCTGCCGGCGGCCGGGCGGTCCTCGCCCGAGCTGAGCACCGTCCGCCAGCCGCTCGCCGAGATGGGCAGGCGCGCGGGGTGGCTGCTGGGCGACCTGATCCAGGGGCGGCCACCCGCCGCCGGGCGCGTCGAACTGGCCACCGAACTGGTCGTCCGGTCCTCGACGGGACGGCCCTGACCCGCCCCTCGCCCGATCGCGGGGCGCGGGACCGGCGCCCGACGAGCCGGTGATCGCACCCGGTCACCCCGTCGAACCCGGTCCGACCGAACCCGGCCCGACCGAACCCGCGCCGGCCGACCCGGGCAGCCGCCGACCACGCAACCCGCGCCCTGGTGAAGTTCTTCACCGCGCCCCGACCTCGCGGTTCCCGGCGCGGCTGACGCGGCGCGGAAGAACAAGACTGTTCCCGCGCGCCGGCCACCCGCACCCTCTGTGCCACCGGACCACCGGTTCACCGGTTCACGGAGGAGCAGCGGCGTGAGCACCAGCGAGTTCGACCTGGAACAGCAGCACCTCACCGAGCTGTACGCGCACCTGGACGCCCTGCGCCGCGAGGCGGCGGAACGCCTGGCGGCCGCGCGGCGCGCCGGCGACGACGGCGCGGAGGCGGTCTGGCGCGCGGAGGCGACCAGGCTGGACGCGGTGGAGCACGGGCTGTGCTTCGGGCGGCTGGACCTGCACGACGGCCGCCGCGTCTACGTGGGCCGGTTGGGGCTGTTCCGGGAGGGCGAGGGCGAACCCCTGCTGGTGGACTGGCGCGCGCCCGCCGCCCGGCCGTTCTACGCGGCGACGGCCGTCGAACCGCACGGCGTCCGGCGCCGGCGGCACATCACCACGCGGGACCGGGCGGTCGTCGCCCTGGACGACGAGCTGCTCGACCCGGACCACGCCGGCGGCGACCTGGTCGTGGTCGGGCAGGCGGCGCTGCTCGCGGCGGTGACCGGCGGGCTGCGGGAGGTCGTCGCGACCCTGCGGGCCGAGCAGGACCGGGTCGTCCGGCACGCGCACCGCGGGGTGCTGGTGGTGCAGGGCGGTCCGGGCACCGGCAAGACCGCCGTCGCGCTGCACCGGGTGGCCCACCTGCTGTACGCGCACCGGCACCTGCGCGACCGCGGTGTCCTGGTCGTGGGGCCCAGCCGGGTCTTCCTCGACCACATCGGCCAGGTGCTGCCCGGCCTCGGCGAGCACGACGTGGTGACCACGACCGTCGCCGACCTGCTGCCGGGCGTCCGGGTCAGCCGGGTCGACCCGCCGGAGACCGCCTGGCGCAAGGGCCGGGCGGACCTGGCCGAGCGGCTGGCGGCCGAGGTGCGGTCCCGGGTCCGGGTCCCCGACCGGCCGGTCGAGGTCGAGTTCGAGCGCCTGGTGCTGCGGCTCGACCCGGGGACGTGCCGCCGCGCCGTGCGGGCGGCCCGGCGGACCGGGCTGCCGCACGACCAGGCCGGGCTGGTGTTCCAGCGCGAGGTCGTGGACGCGCTGGCGCGCGACCTGGCCGACCTCCTGGAGGGGGTCGTGCTCACCGACACCGGCGAGGCGATCGACGGCGGCAGCCCGGACGGGCGGCTCGGCGAGGCCGACCTCCGCGCCCTGGCGGCCGCGGGCGTGGTGCTGGACGACGACGATGACGACGGCCCGCGGACCCTGCTGGACGAGACCGACCGGGCCGCCCTGCGGGACGCCCTGCTCGCCGACGCCGGCGTCCGGTCCGCGCTCGACGGGCTGTGGCCGCCGCTGACGCCGGAGGGCGTGGTGGGCGACCTGCTCGGCACGCCGGGGGAGGGGTGGAGCGCCGAGGACGTGCCGCTGCTGGACGAGGCCGACGCCCTGATCCGCGGCGGCGGCGCGCGGGCGGTGTTCGGGCACGTGGTCGTGGACGAGGCGCAGGAGCTGTCGGAGATGGCGTGGCGGGCGGTGGTGCGCCGGTGCCCGAGCCGGTCGATGACCGTGGTCGGCGACCTCGCCCAGACCGGGAACCCGGCGGGCGCGTCCTCGTGGGCGGACGTGCTGCGGCCGCACGTGGGCGACCGCTGGGAACTGGCCGAGCTGACGGTCAACTACCGCACCCCGGCGGAGGTCATGGAGGTCGCCGCCGCCCTGCTCGCCACCCACCACCCCGAGCTGAGCCCGCCCCGGTCGGTCCGCTCGACCGGTGAGCCGCCGTGGCGCGTGCGCACCACGCCCGACGGGCTGCCCGCGCTCGTCGCCCGGATCGCCGGCGCGCACGACGGGGGCCCGCTCGCGGTCATCGCGCCCGCCGCCCGCCACGACGCCCTGGCGGCGGGGTTGCCGGACGGGGCCGCCCTGCTCACCCCGGGCCGCGCCAAGGGGCTGGAGTTCGACGCGGTCCTGGTCGTCGACCCGGCGGCGATCCTCGCCGGCGGACCACTCGGCCACCACGACCTGTACGTCGCGATGACCAGGACGACCCGCCTGCTGGGCATCGTGCACCCCGGCCCGCCACCCGCCGAGCTGGCGGCCGTGCGGGAGGTCAAACGCTGACGGGCAGGGGGTGCCGGCGGAGCGGGAGGTCGAACGCTGGCGGGCGAGGGGGTGCCGGCGGACGGGTGTTCCCGCTGAGGTGGAGGGGCCGGCGCCGGCCTCAGGCCGGGCCGATCTCGTGCAGGTGCTCCTCCACCCAGTTCCGCAGCGCGCCCAGCGGCCGGGCCACGCCCCGACCCAGCGCGGTCAGCTCGTACTCCACGTGCAGCGGCACGGCCGGGTACACCGTGCGGTTGACGAAACCGCCGTCCTCCAGGCGGCGCAGGGTGGTGGTCAGCACCTTGGGGCTCACGCCCTCCAGGTGGCGCTGGAGCGCGCCGAAGCGCTGCGGTCCGGCCTCCAGCGCGCCGATGGCCAGCGCCGACCACTTGTTGGCCAGCAGGTCGAGCACCTCGCGGCACGGGCACTGGGCGGCGTAGACGTCGTGCTTGTCGTGCTGTCCGGTCGGGCAGGTCGCCGTCACCGCTGCTCTCCTCGCCTCTGAACTGCATGCTTCCTTTTGGATAGTAGTTCCCCTTGCGGGTTACTACTCCCTCGGGCATAGCGTTCCGGCTGTCGCCGGGCGCGGGGCCCGGCCGGTGGGAGGGAATTCCATGAGCACCATGCGCGCCGTCGTCCAGGACGTGTTCGGCGGTCCCGACGTGCTGCGGGTGGCCGACGTGCCGCGACCCGCGCCGCTGCCGACGGAGGTGCTGGTCCGCGTCGTGTCGGCCGGGGTGAACCCGGTCGACCACAAGACCAGGGGCGGGGGCGGGATGGCCGGCGTCCTCGGCGAGCCGCCGTTCACGGTGGGCTGGGACGTGTCCGGGGTGGTGGAGGAGGTCGGCTTCGGGGTGCACACCCTGGAGGTCGGCGACGAGGTCTACGGGATGCCGTGGTTCCCGCGCGCCGCCGGCGGCTACGCCGAGTACGTCACCGCGCCCTCGCGGCACTTCGCCCGCAAGCCGAAGACCCTCGACCACGACGCGGCCGCCGCGGTGCCGCTGGCCGCGCTGACCGCCTGGCAGGTCCTGGTGGACGCGGCCGGCGTGCGCGCCGGGCAGCGGGTGCTGGTCCACGCCGCCGCCGGTGGCGTCGGCCACTTCGCCGTCCAGCTCGCCAGGCACCTGGGCGCGCACGTCATCGGCACCGCCCGCGCCGACAAGCACGACTGGCTGCGCGGGATCGGCGCGGACGAGGTCGTGGACTACACCGCCACCCGCTTCGAGGACGCGATCCGGGACGTGGACGTCGTGGTGGACCTGGTCGGCGACGAGGTGGACGGCACGAGCACCAGGTCCCTGGCCACGCTGGCACCCGGCGGGCTGCTGGTCGCCGTGCCCAGCGGGGTGTCGCCCGAGCTGGCCGAGGCGGCGCGGGAGCGGGGCGTGCGGGCCCGCTCGTTCCTGGTCGAACCGGACGGCGCCGCGCTGGCGCGCCTGGCCGGGCTGATCGACGAGGGCGTGGTCGAGGTCGAGGTGGCGGAGGTGCTGCCGCTGGAGCGGGCCGCGCGGGCGCACGAGCTGCTGGCCGGCGGGCGCGTGCGGGGCAAGCTCGTGCTGCGGGTCGCCCCCTGAGCCACCCCTGGGTCGTCCCCCGGGTCACCGCCCGCGCTCCACGGGCACGCCTCCAGTCCACAATGGACACCGGCGGAGGCGTTCCGGGTCGTTCGCCCCGCACCGCGCCGCCCACCGGCCTACAGTGGGTGCCGTGCCCCGCCGGACGCCCCAGCAGCTCGACGACCAGGTCGTCGACGGGGCCGCGGCGCTCTTCGCCCGGCACGGGTTCGAGGAGACGTCGCTGCGGCGCGTCGCCGAGGTGGTCGGCTTCTCCAAGGCCGGCCTGCTGCACCACTACCCGTCCAAGGAGGCGTTGCGCGGCGCGGTGGTCCAGCGGTGCCTCGTCGAGGTGCGGATGATCACCGCCGGGGTCGCGCACCGGCCGCCGGGCCCGGACCGGGACCGCGAGGCGCTCGCCGCGCTGGCCGAGCTGGCGCTGCGGCGGCCGGGTTTCGCGGAGCTGATCCTGTCCGGGCTGGCCACCGCGCCGGACGGGGAGGAGGCGGTCGTGCTCCGGCCCGTGGTGTCGGCCCTCGTCGAGGCGTTCGCCGTCACCGCCGACACCGACCTGCCCCGCGGCCTGCGGGTGGTCGGGGCGCTGGGCGCGCTGGTGGTGGCGCGCGCAGCCCTGCGCGAGCCGCCGTCGCCGGACGAGGTCGGCCACCTCGTGGACCTGGCCTGCGACGCCCTGGGGCACCCGCGTCGCACGGACGGGTGACACTCAGTCCTTTGTGGACATCACGCTCTCCCGCTCGGCCAGCGCGGTCCCCTCCACGTCCAGCCTCGGCAACCCGCGCAGCCAGCCGGGCAGCCACCACGCGGCCCGGCCCAGCAGCGCCAGCGCGGCGGGCACGGCGACCATGCGCACCACCACGGCGTCGAACAGCACGCCGGTGGCCAGGCCGAACGCGATCGGCTTGATCGCGTCGTCGCCCTCGGGCACGAAACCGGCGAACACGGAGAACATGATGGCCGCCGCCGCGACCACGACGGGCGCGGCCTGCCGGAACCCGGTCACCACCGCCCGGCGGGGTTCCTCGCCGTGCGCGTGCGCCTCGTGCATGCGGGAGACCAGGAACACCTGGTAGTCCATCGCCAGGCCGAACAGGATGCCGACGATGATGATCGGCGACAGGCTCATCAGCGGGCCGGTGCTGCCCGCCTGGACCACGTCGGCCAGCCAGCCCCACTGGAACACCGCCGTGGTCGCGCCCAGCGCCGCGCCGATGGTCAGCAGGAAGCCCAGCACGCCGACCACCGGGACCGGGATGGAGCGGAACACCAGGACCAGCAGGACCAGCGCGAGGCCCACGACCAGCACCAGGTAGACCGGCAGGGCGCGGTCGAGCTGGTGGGACACGTCGATGCTGACCGCGGTGGCGCCGGTGACGTACACGCGGGCGCCGTCGGTGTCGGCGATCCGGTCGCGCAGCGCGTGCACCAGCTCCTCGGTCGCGTCGTCGTCGGGCGCGGAGGACGGGATGACGGTGAGCAGCGCGGCCGACTGGTCGGCGTTGAGCCGCGGAGGGGTCACCAGGGACACGTCGGGCAGCGCGGCGGCCTGCTCGCGGACCTCCGCCGACCGCGGCGCGGCGTCGGCTCCGTCGACCAGCACCAGCAGGGGGCCGGTGAAGCCGGGGCCGAAGTGGTCGGAGACCAGCCGGTCGGCGCGGGCCTGCGTGGTGTCGGGCGCCGGGTGCTGGATCAGCGAGGTGCGCATCGACAGCACCGGGACCGCGACCACGCCGAGCACGACGACCGCGACCAGCAGGCTCGTCCAGCGGTGGCGGGTCACCGCGGTCGCCCAGCCGCGGTAGAAGCCGCGGTCGGGCTGTTCGGCGTGCTCTGCGTGCTCTGCGGGTGCCTCGCGGGCCTTGCGCGGCAGCGCGCGGGCGCCGATGAACCCGAGCATCGCCGGGACCAGCGTGACCGCGACCAGGACGGCGATGACCACGGTCGCCGCGGCGGCCAGGCCCATCTCGGTCAGGAACGGGATGCCGGTCACCGCCAGCCCGCACAGCGCGATCACCACGGTCAGGCCCGCGGTCACCACGGCGGACCCGGCGGTGCCGACCGCCGTCGCCGCCGCCTCCGGCACCGACCGGCCGGACAGCAGCTCGTGCCGGTGCCGGGTGACGATGAACAGCGCGTAGTCGATGCCCACGGCCAATCCGAGCATCATCGCCAGGATCGGCGTGGTCGACTGGAGTTGCACCACGCCGGTCAGCGCGCTGATGCCCAGCGCCCCGACCCCGACGCCCACGCCCGCGGTCAGCAGGTTCATGCCCGCGGTGACCAGGGAGCCGTAGGTGACCGCCAGCACGACCAGCGCCACGACCACGCCGATCGCCCTGGCCGGTCCGCCGACGGAGACGGGTTCCTGGGTGGCGTCGCCGCGCGCCTCCACGTCCAGGCCGCCGCCCCGCGCGCGGTCGACCGCGTCCAGCAGCGCCGCGCGCTGGTCGTCCGTGACCTCGGCGGCCTGCGTCGTGTAGGTGACGGTGCTGTAGGCCGCGCGCCGGTCGGGGGAGACCACCGGTGACGCCGGGTCGAGCGGGTTGGTCGCCGACCCGACACCGGGCAGCCGCCCCAGCTCGCCGACCAGCTCGGACACCCGCCGGGCCGTGGCGGGGTCGGTGATCGCGCCGCCGTCCGGGGCGCGCACGACGACCTGCGCCTCGGCGCCCGAGGACGTGTCGCCGAACCGCTCGGAGAGGAGGTCCAGCGCGGTGGTCGACTCCTGGCCGGGTATCTCGAAGGCGTCGGTGGTCTCGTCGGACAGCGTGAGCGCGGCCGCGCCGACCCCGAGCAGCACCAGCAGCCAGACGACGACCACCACGCCTCGGCGGCGGACCGACGCGAGCCCGAGGCGGTGCAGCAGTGTTGCCATGATCAGGTCCGTTCCGGGGTCGCGGGCGTCGGTCCGACGCCGCGTCCCGCCGAGTCCCGCCGTTGGTCTTTTCGGACCCGGGTTTCCGACCGGAGCGGTCGAAAACCGCCCGCGCGGGTGGTCCACCGGGGTGGGGGACCCGGCAGGGCGTGACCGGACCACCCGACGCGCACCACCGACGCGGACCGGCGAACCCCGCCCCCGCCGCTCGCCGGGAGCGGCGGGGACGGGGCGCGTCACGCGACGGCGGTCCCCTCCAGCTCGACCATCAGGGTCGGGATCGCCAACCGCGTCACCCCGAGCATCGTGGTCGTCGGCGCCACCCCGGCGGCGCCCAACCGCGACGCCAGCACGCCGTAGTGCCGGAAGAGCAGGTCCACGTCGGTGGTGTAGACGTTGAGCCGCACGAGGTTGGCGAGGGACATGCCGGCCTCGGCGAGGACGGCCTCCAGGTTGTCCAGGCTCAGCGCCACCTGCGCCGCCATGTCACCGGCGTGCCGGGGCTCGCCGTCGCCGCCCATCGCGGTCTGCCCGGCGCAGTACAGGGTCCGGGTCTGCCCGGAGACGACCTCCCCCTGGTGGTAGCCCAGCTCCGCGGACCACGTCCACGGGTTGACCGCCGTTCGTTCCACAGCCACATCTGCTCCATTCGATCCGTTGACGCCACGCGCGCCCGGCGGCTCGGCAGCCGCCGGCACCGACGTCGTGCGAGCAGCCTCCCCGCGAATCACGACACCCTGTGTCGTGTATTCCAGTAGGGTTTTCGCGTGCGCGCCGACCGGTTGGTCTCGCTGGTGCTGCTGCTGCGCCGGCGCGGTCGGCTGTCCGCCGCCACGCTCGCCCGCGAGCTGGAGGTGTCCACCCGCACCGTGCTGCGCGACGTCGAGGCGCTGTCCGCGGCCGGCGTCCCGGTCTACGCCGAACGCGGCCGGCACGGCGGTTTCGCGCTGCTGCCCGGTTTCCGGACGGAGCTGACGGGGCTGAACCACGACGAGGCGCTGGCCCTGCTGATCGCCGGGTCACGGCGCGGCGCGCAGGCGTTCGGCCTCGGCTCGGCGCTCGCGTCCGCGATGCTCAAGGTGGTCGACGCGCTGCCCGAGGGCCACCGGGCCGCCGCGGACGGCGTGGCCGAGCGGTTGCTCATCGACCCGGAGACCGACCTGCTCTCGCGGCGCGTGGTCGCCGACGAGGTGCCCGACGCCGTGGTGGCCGAGATCCGGCGCGCGGTGTTCGCCGGGCGCCGGCTGCGCCTGCGCTACGCGGCCGTGGACCAGCCGCCCCGGTGGCGCACGGTGGACCCGATCGGCCTGGTCACCGTGCGCGACCAGGGCTACCTGCTGGCCACGAGGTCCGGCGAGGACCGCACCTACCGGCTGTCCCGGGTGCTGGCCGCCGAGGAGCTGGACGAACCCGCGCGGCGGGCGGACCGGGTCGACCTGGACCGGGCCTGGCAGGAGCGCGGCACGCGGTTCCGGACCGGCGGCGACCAGGTCACCGCGCTGGTCCGGGTGGACCCGGCGCGGCGGGAGGAGCTGGTGGGCACCGCGCTGGCCGTCCTCGCCGAGGGGACCGACGATGACGGTCGGCTGCGGCTGGAGGTGACCTTCCAGGACCCGCGCCACGCCGAGTGGGCGCTGTGGCAGCTCGCCACGAACGCGGAAGCCCTGTCACCGGGGTGGTTGCGCACCGCGCTGCGCGACCGCGCCGCCGCCATCGCCGCCCGCTACGGCGCGCCCGCCTGAGCGCCGACACGCGGTGCCGGCGGAACGTTCCGGGAGGATGCCCGACGTGGCGCGGTTGGCGGTGCTGGTGGGGTTGCAGGCGTCGGGCAAGAGCACGTTCTTCGCCCGCCACCTCGCGCCCACCCACCTGCACGTGAGCAAGGACCACTGGCCCAACGGCCGGCGGAAGGAGGCGCGGCAGCGGCGGGTCGTGGCGGAGGCGCTGGCGGAGGGCCGGTCGGTCGCGGTGGACAACACCAACCCCTCGGTCGAGGAGCGCGCGGCCCTGGTCGGGTTGGCGCGGGCCGCGGGCGTGCCGGTCGTCGCCTACTGGTTCCCGCCCGACCTGGACGCCTCGCTGCGGCGCAACGCCGAGCGGACCGGCCGGGCCCGCGTGCCCGACGTGGGCCTGTTCGCCACGGCGAAGCGCCTGGAACCGCCCACGCGCGAGGAGGGCTTCGACGCGCTGCACGTGGTGACCTTCGACGGCACGGGCGGTTTCACCGTTACGCCGCCGGACGTGACCGGGCCATGATGCGGGTGGGCCGGGCGCGTGGTCCGGCGGAAGCGGGTTGGCGATGGCGGACGACGCGCGCCGGGTGGTGACCCGGGAGCAGGTGGTGCTGGCCGGCTGCGAGCTGTTCCTCCGGCACGGCGGGGTGGACATGGAGCGGCTGGCGGCGACCCTCGCCATCAGCCGGGCGACGCTGTACCGCGTCGTGCGCGGCCGGGACGGGCTGCTCGGCGACGTGCTGTGGCTGCTCGCCGACCGGGTACTGGTCCGGGCGCGGCAGCGGCGCGCGAACGGCGGCGTCGAGGGCGTCCTGGAGGTCACCCGCTACTTCGTGGACCGGCTGCGGGCGGCGACGCCGTTCCGCGCGTTCCTGCGCGGCGAGCCCGACACGGCGGCCCGGGTGCTGTTCGGTGAGCCGGCCGGGGTGCACCGGCGGGCGGTCCGCGCGCAGCGGCGGATCCTGCTGGAGGTCGGCGGCGAGGACGCCACGGCGGGGTGGGGCGGCGTGCGGCCGGACCGCCCGGCACCGGACCGCCCGGGACCCGACCGCCCGGGACCCGACCGCCCGGGACCCGACCGCGCGGCGCTCGACCAGGTCGCGTTCCTCTACGTGCGCATCGTGGAGTCCGCGATCTACGCCGAACTGCTGGGCGGCGCGCCGCTGGACCCCGACCTGGTCGAGCGGGCCGCCCGGACCGTGCTGCTCCAACACCCCTGAGACCACCCCTGGGACCACCGCTGAGACCGCGGTCTCACGATCCCGGCGCGTGCTGGCGCTCCACCGACGACGGCCGGCAGGTTCGCAGGTGCCCTTCCCCGACGACGAGGGAGTGTCGGTATGTCGCTGAGGCGCTCGATCCCGCTCGCGGTCCTGCTGGGGCTCCTGCTCCCGGCCGTCCCCGTGGCGGTGGCCGCACCGGGGTCACCCGTCACCGCGCCCGTGCCGCGGGTGGTCGGCCCGCTGCCCGGCACGGTGCCGGGGGACCGGCTCGCGGACCGGATCGAGGACACCTACCCGTTCTTCTCCACCCCCGACGACCTGGCCGCCGCCGGCTACGTCGAGCAGGAGTTCCACCTCTCCGGCACGGCCGACGGCTTCGCCGCGGACGGCGCGCCGGTGGCCGACGACGTGCCGTACGCGACCCGGATCGTGGTGCGGCGCCCCGCGCACGCGCGCGACTTCAGCGGCACCGCGCTGGTCGAGTGGCAGAACGTCACCGCGGGCTACGACCTGGACGCGCTGTGGCACGCCGAGTCGGTGGTGCGCGAGGGCCACGCCTGGATCGGGGTGTCGGCGCAGCGGGTCGGGGTCGACCAGCTGCGGGCGTGGAGCCCGGTCCGCTACGGGGACCTGGACGTGACCGGCGGCGGGCGCCTCACCGCCGACGAGCTGTCCTACGACGTGTTCACGCAGGCGGGGCGCGCCGTCGCGAACGGCTCGGTCACCGGCGGGCTGCGCGCGCGGACGCTGCTGGCCGTCGGCGCGTCCCAGTCCGCCGGGCGCATGACCGTGCTCTACGACCGCGTCCTGCCCCGGCAGGAGCCGGTGTTCGACGGCTACGGCTTCATCGTCGGCCCCGCCCCGACGCGCGCCGGCGCCGAGCCCGTCTTCCAGGTGCTGTCCGAGACCGACGTGCGCACCGCGCAGCGGCCGCCGGACACCGACCGGTTCCGCCGCTGGGAGGTGGCGGGCGGGGCGCACTCCGGCCACCACGGCCAGGTCTACCGGGAGCCGATCTCCGAGCGCGACCTCGGCGGCGCGCCCGAGTACGACTGCGACCGGCCGCCGTTCAGCCGGGTCCCGGTGCACCACGTGACCGCGGCGGCCTACGAGCACCTGCGGCGGTGGGTCGAGCGCGGCACGCCACCACCCGCGGCGCGGCCGCTGGAGTTCGAGGCCGACGGCGTGACCAAGAAGCGCGACGGGCTGGGCCTGGCGCTGGGCGGCATCCGGCTGTCGCAGGTCGCCGCGCCGACCGCGCTCAACACCGGCGACAACTCGGGCGAGACGTTCTGCCGGCTGTTCGGCACGCACGTCCCGTTCGACGAGCAGACCCTGGCGCGGCTCTACCCCGACCGGGCCGCCTACGTGCGGCGTGTGGTGGCCGCCGACCTCGCCAACGTCCACGCGGGTCACCTGCTGCCGGCCGACGCCAAGCAGAACCTGCGCGACGCGGTGGGTGCGCGGTGAGGCCCGCAGTGGTGAGGCCCGCAGTGGTGAAGCTAGCCGTGGTGAAGCTAGCCGTGGTGGTCGCGCTGCTGGTGTCGGTGACCGCGGCCCCGACCCCGGCCCGCGCCGGGGCCACCGCGCCCGCCCCCACCGTCCCGGTCGTCTTCGTGCACGGCCAGCAGGGTTCGGCGCAGCAGTGGCAGTCCAACGCCAAGCGGTTCTCCACCAACGGCTACCCGGACCGCCTGCTGCACGCCTACGAGTACGACACCACCGTGGCCGACAACGCCCAGGCCGTCGCCGGCCTCGACGCGTTCCTCGCCGACGTGCGCGCCCGCACCGGCTCGCCCTCCGTGGACGTCATCGCCCACTCCCGGGGCACGACCGTGATGCACGCCTTCCTCGCCACCCCGGAGCGGGCGGCCCTGGTGCGCCGGTACGTCAACGTGGACGGCCGCTCCAGCGCCTCGCCGCCCGGCGGGGTGCCCACCCTGGCGCTGTGGGGGAGCCTGCAGCCGAACGGGTCGATCGGCGGCGCCACCAACGTGTACCTGACCACCCTGGGGCACACCGAGACCACCACCTCGGCCGAGGGGTTCGCGCACGTCCACCGGTTCCTGCGCGACCGGGACGCACTCACCACGCGCGTGCTGCCCGAACCGCCGACCGCGGTCGAGATCGCCGGGATGGTCACCTGGTTCCCGCGCATAAGATTCTTGG
>NZ_JBHWIE010000150.1:2954-17030 GCF_042732085.1 Actinosynnema sp. NPDC059797 | reverse complement strand
GCCCCCTGCCCCCGCGGGGGTGGTAGCCGCCCAAGGACCCCCCCCTGTGGGGTACGGCCGCCCCCGCGGAACGGGGGCCTGCCCGTCGCACCTAGGGGGGCCGGCGCCGGCTGGGGCGGGCCGCCGTTCGGCGTCCCGGTCCGCCTCACCCGCGCCCGAGCGCCTCCCGCACCCGCCCGAGCACCGCGCCCTCGTCGCGCCCCACGCTCCCGTCCGCCACCGCGACCTCCTCGCACATCGCGAGCACGGCCGCCGCGAAGTCGTCCGCCTCGACGGCCGACCGCGCGGCCACCAGCGCCACCGACTCCCGCAGCGCGGCCAGCACCCCGGCCTCGACGTCCGCCAGGGAGCCCGCGGGCAGCTCGGGCGCGTCCGAGTCCACCGCGTCGCGCACCGCGGGCGGCAGCGCCGCCATGGCCCGGATGCCGGCGTGGCTCTCCTGGTCGAGCGCCCCCTCCTCCGCGACCGAGACGAGCACCATCGCGCCGTAGACGGCAGTGCGCAGCGTCCTGCTCTCCGCGTCCGTGTATCCACCCATGTGGATCACCCTAGATGTGCGCGAACCCCTTGCCCGGCCCGCCGTCCCGCAACGCATCGTGCACAGTGGACGGGCGCGGTCGGGCCCCCTTCGCCCGTGGCGGCGAGCCCCTGTGACGCCCGCCACTCACCTGTGTTCGAGGGAAGGCATCCGAAGATTTACCTGTTCGAACAGGTAACTCTTCGAATCGACCAACCGGGAGAACACCGTGCCGCACGTCTCGCACACCGCGATCGTCCACGCCACCTACGACGAGGTCCGCGCCCTGCTCGCGGACAAGGTCGAGCACCCGGAGAAGTACGTGCCCGTCACCCGCAGCAGGATCCTGGAGCGCACCGACGAGCACGTCCTGCGCGAGATGTTCCAGCCCCACCCGGTCCCGCTGACCATCCGCGAGGAGATCCGCGAGACGGCCCTGGAGGACGGTGTCGACATCGTGTTCGAGCACGTCGACAACCCCACCTACACCGGCAGGTTCCACAACGTGCTCCGCCGGGGACCCGACGGCGTGACCCTGGAGTACCGCATGGAGTGGACGCCCGTCTCGGGCCCGGACCCCATGTCCGACGAGGAGGCGGCCCGCATGGTCCGCGACGGCGTCGCCCACCTGAAGCGCCTCGCCGAGAACCGCGGGTGACGCGAGTGGCGCCGGCGCGAATGCTGTACGTGCCCCCGGTGCGACTCGAACGCACACTGGACGGATTTTGAGTCCGCTGCCTCTGCCGATTGGGCTACGGGGGCCGGCGGGAGCACTCTACTGGATCGACCCCGCCCGCCCGCCGCCCACCCCGGCGCGCGGGAACCGCGCCGGGACCGCGCTCGGGGGCCGCGCCCCCGACCCCGTCAGGACCTGACCAGGCGGCCGATCGCCGCCGACGCCTCGGCGATCTTCTCGTCCGCCACCTCGCCGCCCTCCGCGACGGCCTGCGCCACGCAGTGCTTGAGGTGCTCGTCCAGCAACCCCAGGGAGACGGCCTGCAACGCCTTCGTCGCGGCCGAGATCTGGGTCAGCACGTCGATGCAGTAGTCGTCGTTCTCGATCATCCGCTGGAGGCCGCGGACCTGCCCCTCGATCCGCCTCAGCCGCTTGAGGTACGCGTCCTTGTCCGCCGTGTAACCGTGCATCGCTCCCGGCCTTCCCTACCCTGGGCGGGTATCCCCCACCAGGATAGGACACTCGTCCGGGTGTGACACGTACCACGGACGGAGGTTCGGAGGTCCTCACATTTCAGGCCGGTGGTTTAGCCGGCGAAATGACCCGTCCGGGGGCATCAGGCACATTTTCAGCGCGAAAGGTTAGGCAATATTCCGGTCGTGCACTATGGTGTCGTCCGAAGCGTGTGGCGCTGCACAAGTCGAGGGCAGCACGCGCTATGCGAGCACACACGGAGGAACAGTGGCACAGCAGACCGTCGTCCAACTCATCGACGACCTCGACGGCAGCGAAGCCGCCGAGACCGTGACCTTCGCGCTGGACGGTGTGGAGTACTCCATCGACCTCTCCAAGGAGAATGCGGACAAGCTCCGCGACTCCCTGGCCGACTTCGTCGCCAAGGCGCGCCGCGCGGGGGGCCGCAAGCAGCGCAAGGGTACCGGCAAGAGCACGGTAAAGGCTGGTGACAAGGCCCAGGCGCAGGCGATTCGGGACTGGGCGCGCGCCCAGGGGCACCAGATCTCCGACCGGGGCCGCATTCCCCAGGGCCTGGTCGTCCAGTTCCAGGAAGCGCACGCCTCCTGACCCGCGAGCCGGTTTTCCCCTGCGGCGACCTCGGGCCTCCGCAGGGGAAACCGCTGGTCAGTGGTTCAACCACGACCCGGGAAAGCGGCTCCCAGCAGCCTGAGCAGGGCGGTCGCCTTGACGGCCGTCTCCTCGAATTCCGCCACCGGGTCGGACAGCGCGATGACCGCGCCGCCGACCCCGAAACTCACCTTGTCGCGGTCCACCACCAGCGTCCTGATGACGATGCTGAAGTCGGCCGTTCCGGAGAGTGAGAAGTAACCCAGCGCCCCCGAGTACACACCGCGGGGCCCGGCTTCCAGCCCGTCGATGATCTGCATTGTCCGGATCTTGGGAGCCCCCGTCATCGACCCGCCCGGGAACGCCGACCTAACGGCGGCCACCGCGGAACTCCCGGAACGCAGCCTTGCCCGAACGGTGCTGACGAGCTGGTGCACCGTCGCGTAGCTCTCCACCTCGAAGATCCTGGGCACCTCGACGCTGCCGACTTCCGCGTTATGCCCCAGATCATTGCGGACCAGGTCCACGATCATCAGGTTCTCCGCGCGGTCCTTCGGGCTGGTGGCCAAGGACTCCCGCAAAGCCCCGTCCTCCGCCGCCGTGGCGCCGCGGGGCCGCGTCCCCTTGATTGGCTCCGATTCCACGACACCCCGCCGGTCGACCCGGATGAACCGCTCGGGTGAAGTGCTGAGCACGGAGAGCGCACCGAAACGGAGCAGCGCGCCGAACGGCGCCGGGCTCGTCGCGCGCAGGAACCGGTAAGCCCCCCAGGGATCGACCGCGCCGTTCCCCGTCACGGTGTTGGTCAGGCACACCTCGTAGCTCTCGCCGGCCGCCACGGCCTCCTGGCAGGCCGCCACCAGCTTCAGGTACTGGGCCCGGCCGTGCCGCGCCACGACCGGGCCCACACGGACGGGTGACGGCGGCTCGGTCGGCCCCGGTGTGAAACCGTGGAGGAATTGCGCCGTTCGGTCGAGCCAGCCGTCGGCGTCGGACAGCGCCAGCAGGTAGGTGCGGCGGGAATGGTGGTCGAAAACGAGCGCCCGGTCGGCGAAGACGAATGCCGCGTCGGGCTGCTCCGAACGGTGGGCCGCGTCGCCGCCGCATTCCGCCTTCAGTTCGTAGCCGAGGTAGCCCACCCAGCCCAGCGCGAAGTCGAACGGCACGTCGGGTTGGGCCACCCGCCACGCCGCCAGGTCGGCCTCCAGCCAGTCGAGGAACGGGCCGGGGTGCGCCTCGCCGCCTACGGTCACGCGGCCGGTCGCCACGTCGTAGGTCGCCACCCGGGCGAGGGGGCCGCGGGCGTCGCCCATCACGGAGAACCGGCCCCGCTCGCCCTCCAGGGCGCTGTCCAGCCAGAAGGCGTCGGTGGACGCGCCGTAGAGGGCCGCGAACACGTCCTCGGGCGGCGGGTGGGCGTCTACGCGGCGCACCAGCACCTCGCGGGTCGCCGCGGGCTCGGGGGCGCGTGGCGGCCCGGCAGGCGAAGGCACGGGGCCGGGGGCGCGTGACGATCCGGCGGGGGAAGACGTAGGCTCGGGGACGCGTGGCGGCCCGGCGAGCGAAGGCACGGGCTCGTCGGGGGCGCGTGGCGGCCCGGCGGGAGAAGACGCGGGCCCGGGGGCGCGTGGTAGCCCGGCGGGAGAAGGCGCGGGGACCTCGGCGGGGTGGGGCGCGCGGAGGTCCCCTGGAACCTGTGCCCCGGCGGGGAACTCCGTGGAGGGCTGCGCCGGGGCGTGGAGGCGCGCGGGCGCGACCGCCGCCTCCGGTCTGGCCGCCTCGGTCAGGTCGCGGAAGTTCGCCAGCAGCGCGCGCCCGTGCGCGGTGCAGACCGACTCCGGGTGGAACTGCACGCCCCAGGCGGGCCGCGACCGGTGCCGCACCCCCATCAGCACCCCGTCCGAGGGCGCCCAGGCGATCGCCTCCAGCGACGGCGGCAGGTCGGACACCGCCAGCGAGTGGTACCGCACGACCGGCAGCGGCGACGGCAGGCCGGCGAACAGGTCCACGCCGGTGTGCCGGACCTCGTCCACCACCCCGTGGCGGGGCGTCACCCGTTCGACTGATGCCCCGTGCGCCAGGCACAACCCCTGGTGACCGAGGCACACCCCGAGCAGCGGGACGGCGGCGTGCTCGACGACCGCGCGGCACAGCCCGAAGTCGCCGGGCTCCTGCGGCCGGCCGGGTCCGGGCGAGATCACGACGTTGTCGAAGGAGGACAGCCAGGACAGCCGGAACCCCGGGTCGTCGTTGGCGATGACGACCGGCTCCCGCCCGTTCACCTCGGCCAGGTGGTGGAAGAGGTTGAACGTGAACGAGTCGTGGTTGTCGATGAGCAGGGTCCGCATGGCGAACAGCACGGTACCTGCAAGAACACCCGAAAGGGTCAGCCCGGAGAGGCCGGACACACCGGCCTCCCCGGGTGGACCGCTAGTCCAGGTGGAACCTGGCGTCGACCGCCAGCACGGCGAGCTGGTGCCCGTCCAGCGGCACGGCCGCCATGCCGGGGTGCCCGGACTCCCCGTACTCCCTGGACACGCCGATCATGACCAGCGTGCCGTCGGGGTGCCGGTAGAAGGCCCCGGCCTCGTAGGTGTTGGCGCCGGGGTCCGCACCGGCCCCGGTCACCACGCCGACCCGCTTGCCGTCGACCTCGACGACCTCGCAGGTGCCGCCGGACAGCGGGTACGGGTACCGGGTGGCCGCCTCGCACGCCTCGCCCCGGACCCGGCTGTTGCCCTTGGTCTCGACCTGGACCCACAGCTCGGCCACCCCCGGCTCACCGGGTCGCACGAGCGGCGTGGTCGCGGTGTACTCCCAGACCTGGACGCCGTTGACGGTGTTCGCGTACTGGCCCTGGTGCCGGCTCATGGGGCCGTAGTCGGCGTGGCCGATCCGCTCCCGGTCCTCGCCCTTCACCCCGGCGGGCAGCGCCGCCCTCAGGTCGTCGAGCAGCCCGCGGGCCCGGTCCGCGCGGGGTCCGCTGGTCGCGGTCCGGTCGGTCTGCCCGTCGGGCCACGGCGTCTCGGTGCTCGCCGGCGCCGACGGGGGCGCGGCCGTCGTCACCGTGACCGGCGGCCCCGACGGCTGCCCCGTGGGGGTGACCGAAGGCCGCGGCGGGGCCTCGTCGGAGGGCTGCGAGGCCACCAGCACCCCGTCCCCGCCACCGCCACCGCCGACCAGGTTCGGCGCCAGCACCGCGCCCACCGCGATGCCCACCACGGCGAGGCCCGCGCCCCACGTGGCCTTGCGGCGGCGGTGGGCCCGCCTGCCCCGGTCGAGTGCGGCCCCGGCGTCCATCGGCGGCGGCGGGCTGCTCGCCACCACCGCGTCGCGCATCGCGCTCCTCAGCTCGTGCTCGTTCATCGCACCTTTTCTCCCTGATGGGGGTTGACCAGGCCGCGCAGCGTCTGCAGCCCCCGCGCGGCCTGGCTCTTCACCGTTCCTTCGGAACAGCCCAACGCCCTGGCGGCGTCCTCCACCGACAGGTCCTCCCAGTACCGCAGGACCAGGACCGCGCGCTGCCTCGGCGGCACCTGCGCCAGCGCCGCGAGCAGCACCAGCCGGTCCTCCGCCGAGCCGCGCCCGACCGCCGCCCGCTCGGTCGGCGGCTCGCCCACCCGCTCCCTGCGGAACCACCCCCGGCGCTGCTCCGAGACGAACGTCCGGACCAGCGTCCGACGGGCGTAGGCGTCGAGTGCCTCGTGCCGGTCGATCCGCCGCCAGGCCAGGTAGAGCTTGGTGAACGCGGCCTGGACCAGGTCTTCGGCACGGTGCCAGTCGCCGCACAGCAGGTACGCCGTGCCGCGCATGGCCTCGGACCGCGCCGCGAAGTACTCCGCGAACGCGGTGTCCCGGTCACTCATGTGTCCCTCCCCACTGCGGTACGGGGTAATCACGCCCCCGGGCCGCCAGGGGGTTGCACGGCTGGTTCGGAATTCGTGGAAACTGGACACATCACCCCTGGGGAGGACCGGCTTGTTCGTCTTGTTGCTGGCCGTCGTGCTGGGCGCGGCGCACTACTACATCTGGAAGCGCGTGGTGCGGGACACGACCGCGCCGGGACGCGCGCGCCGGGTCGGCACGGTGGCGATCGTGCTGCTCTACGTGTTGATGATGGCCGCCTTGGTGGTCACCAGGCTGGGCACGGCGTTCGACGCGCTGGTCGCCTGGCCCGGCTACCTCTGGTTCGCCGCGGCGTACTACCTGGTGCTGCTGCTGGCCGTGCTGGAGGTGCCCCGGCTGCTGCTGGTGCGGGCGGCGCGCGAGCAGGAGAAGGTGCCGGTCCCGGTGGGCGCGGAGGTCGCCGAAGGCGACCCCGAAGCGGTGGCCGCGCCGGTGCCCGAGGCGCCCGGCGTGGACGTGGGCCGGCGGTTGTTCATCGCCCGGTCGCTCGCCGTGGCCGGCGGGGTCGCCGCCGCGGGCGTGGTCGGCTACGGCGCGACGCAGGCGCTGGGCGACCCGAGGGTCAACCGGGTGCCGATCACGCTGGGCAAGCTCGACCCCCGGCTGTCGGGCTACCGGATCGCCGTGGTCAGCGACATCCACCTGGGGCCGCTGCTGGGCCGCGAGCACACCGAGCGGCTCGTGCGCATGATCAACGAGCAGCAGGCGGACCTCGTGGCGATCGTGGGCGACCTGGTCGACGGCACGGTGGAGAAGCTGGGCGAGGCGGCGGCTCCGCTGCGCGACCTGACGAGCACGCACGGCAGCTTCTTCGTGACCGGCAACCACGAGTACTACTCGGGCGCGCAGCCGTGGCTGACCGAGCTGGAGCGGCTCGGGGTCAACCCGCTGCGCAACGAGCGGCTGGCGATCGAGCGCGCGGGCGCGGCGTTCGACCTCGCGGGCGTCAACGACGTCAACGGCGAGTCGTTCGACGACGCGCCGGACTACGCGCGGGCGCTGGACGGGCGCGACACCAGCCGGCCGGTGGTGCTGCTGGCGCACCAGCCGGTGCAGGTGCGCGAGGCCGCCAAGCACGGCGTGGACCTCCAGCTGTCCGGGCACACGCACGGCGGCCAGATGTTCCCGTTCCACCTCCTGGTGGGGCTCCAGCAGCCGGTGCGCAGCGGCCTGGAGACGGTCGACGGCACCCAGGTCTACACGTCGAACGGCGCCGGTTTCTGGGGTCCGCCGGTCCGCGTGGGCGCGCCGCCGGAGATCGCGGTCGTGGAGCTGCGTCACAACTTCGCCGGCTGATAGCGCGTTTTTCACCTCCAGCGCGTACTGTGGACCGCCGTGCCCGAAGACGGTCAGGCCGTGCCAGTTCACGGCTGCGGAGGGGGACCCCTAGCGAGATGACGAAGAGCTTTGCCGATCACCGGCTACACGAGGCAACAGCTCGTATTCGTCGTTTCCTGGACCGAGATCGACCGGATACCCCCTGCCTGGTCATCGACCTGCCCACGGTGCGCGAGCGGTTCACCGCCATCCGCGCCGCGCTGCCGGGGGTCGGGATCTTCTACGCGGTGAAGGCGAACCCCGCGCCCGAGGTCGTGGAGCTGCTGGCGGCCGAGGGGTCGAGCTTCGACGTGGCCTCGCCCGCGGAGATCGACCTGTGCCTGGCGCGCGGCGCCGCGCCGGCCTCGATCTCCTACAGCAACCCGATCAAGAAGGCGCGGGACATCGCCTACGCGCACCGGCGCGGCGTGCGACTCTTCGTGTCCGACAGCGAACAGGACGTGCGCGCGATCGCCGCGCACGCGCCCGGCGCGTCGGTGCTGCTGCGGATCCTGGTCAACAGCAAGGGTTCCACGTACCCGTTCGGGAAGAAGTTCGGCTGCGCTCCCGAGATGGCGGCGGATCTCCTGCGGTTGAGCCAGGAGCTGGGACTGGTTCCGCTCGGCGTCGCGTTCCACGCCGGTTCGCAGCAGCTCGACCCGAACGGCTGGGACGGCGCGATCGCCGACGCCGCCCAGGTCGTGCTGAAGCTGCGCGCCGAGGGGCTGCCGCTGACCACGCTGAACCTCGGCGGCGGACTGCCCGCCGGGTACCTGGAGCAGCCGCCGCCGCTGGCCGACTACGCGAGCGCCATCACCGCCTCCGTCGCGCGCCACTTCGGGGACTTCTCCCCCGAGGTCATGGTCGAACCCGGCCGCGCGGTCGTGGCCGAGTCCGGGCTCCTGCGCTCCGAGGTCGTGCTGGTGTCGCGCAAGTCCTACGGGGACGAACGGCGCTGGGTCTACCTGGACGTCGGCCGCTACGGCGGGCTGGCCGAGACCGAGGGCGAGGCGATCGCCTACCCGCTGGTGTGCGGGCGCGACGGCGCGCCGCTGCCGGCCGAGCCCTCCGGGCCGGTCGTGCTGGCCGGGCCGACGTGCGACGCGGACGACGTCCTGTACCAGCACACCTGCTACGAGTTGCCGCTGGACCTGCGGGCCGGCGACCACGTCGACCTGCTCGGCGCGGGGGCCTACACGGCCAGCTACTCGTCCGTGGCCTTCAACGGCTTCGCGCCGTTGGCCACCTACTGCGTGCGATGAGCGCGCCCCAGGTTGTCCTCGCACTTCCTCCTGAAGATGTTTGGAGTGATTGATGTCCGAACTCCCGTGCGGACCCGAGCCGGTCGGCTTGTTCGCAGGACAGCACGTGCTGGCCGAGCTGGAAGGCGTCAGCGCGGAACTGCTGGACGACGAGCGGTTCCTGCGGCACGCGCTCGGTGAAGCGCTCACCCAGGCCGATGCCACGGTGTTGGAGGTGGTCTCCAAGCAGTTCGAGCCGCAAGGGGTCACCGTGCTGGCCCTGTTGTCGGAGTCGCACGCGTCCATCCACACCTATCCCGAGGTCGGGAAGGTGTTCGTGGACGTGTTCACGTGCGGCACGCGCGCCAAGCCCGCGCTCGCGGTGCAGCTCCTGGCCGAGGCGCTGGGAGCCGCGTCCACGCGGACGGACATGATCAAGCGGGGCAGCAACCGCGTGCCCGCGCTCGTCGGTGAGGAGAAGCCTTGATCCGCGAACCGCTCGCGGCCGGCCTGACCAGGCACTGGGACGTCGACGAGGTCGTGGTCGACACGCGCACGGCGTTCCAGCACCTCGTGATCGCCCGCACCGCCCAGGGGTTGTCGCTGTTCTGCGACGACGACCGGCAGAGCACCGAGTTCAGCCAGCTGACCTACCACGAGGCGCTGATGGTCCCCGCGCTGCTGCTCGCGGACCGCGTCGACCGGGTGCTGGTCATCGGGTCGAGCGAGGGCGTGGTGTGCCAGATGGCCGTGGCGGCGGGCGCGTCGGTGGTCGACCACATCGACATCGACGAGCAGGCCGTGAAGCTGTGCGCCGAGCACCTGCCCTACGGCTACACGCTCGACGAGCTGGCGCTGGCGGAGAAGGGCGAGGGCCCGATCCGCGTGCGCTACATCGACGGGTACGAGTACATCCGCACCACCTCCGAGCGCTACGACATCGTCCTGGTGGACCTGCCGGACGAGCGCGAGGAGGAGGCGCAGCACAACCGCCTGTACGGCGAGGAGTTCCTGCGCATGTGCAAGGCGCTGCTCACGCCGGGCGGCGTCGTGGTGTCCCAGGCCGGGTGCCAGACGATGTGGCGCAACGCCACGCTGGTCCGGATGTGGCAGCGGTTCACGGACGTGTTCGGCACGGTGGCGTACTACGGCTCGGACGAGCACGAGTGGGCTTACCTGTTCGGCCGGGCCGACGAGGTGGCCGACCCGACCGCGCTGATGGTCGAGCGGCTGCCGGGGTCCGGGTACCGGCCGGAGACGATCGACGAGTTGGCGTTGCGCGGCAACTCGATCCCGCCTTACCGGGTGCGGCACTCGCGGGCGTGAGCTTGCGGAGTTCGGGCCTGTGGGGTTCGGGCCTGTGGGGTTCGGGCCTGTGGGGTTCGGGCCTGTCGGGTTCGGGCCGATGACCGGCCGGGGGCCGTCCCGCTCTGCGGGGCGGCCCCCGGTTCGTGCCCGGGTCAGGTGGTGGGCGCGGTTGCCCAGGGCAGGGTTCCGGCTCGTGCGACGGCCGGTTCGGCTGTCGGTTCCACGGCGGCGCACCGCGTCCCGTCGCGCGGCACGACCAGGTCGATCAGGTAGGCGTCGGTGGCCGCCCGGGTGCAGTCGCTGCGGTCGTAGACGCCGTGGCCCCAGCCGTCGTAGGTCAGCAGCGAGGTGGCGCGGCCGGCTTGGCGGTTGGCGTTGACGGCCCACTCGTGCGCGGTCGCCGGGTCGTGCCGCGCGTTGAGCAGCAGGATCCTCGGGTCGCCGGTGACGCGCAGCCGGCGCTGCGGGTTGACCGCGTCACCGGCGCGGCCCACGCAGGCCGCCACCGCGTCCGCGCCCAGCGGGGAGCCCTGCATGGTGGGCGCGGCCCGGCGGGCGCGCTCGGTCAGGGCGGCGAACTCGCGGTGGTCGCGCACGGGCAGGTGCCAGTCCAGGCAGAACACGGCGGGGAACGGGTGGGGCACCAGCTCCGGCGTGGTGGGGGCCGGGGTGGTGGGGGCCGGGGTGGTGGGGGTGTGTCCTGCGTCCAGCGCCTCCAGGTACCCGGCGAGCGCCGCCCAGGTCGGGCCGTAGAACGCGGCGAACGCCTCCCGGCGGACCTGTTCCGGGGTGACCGCCCCCAGCTCGCCGCGGCCGGCCCGCGCCAGCAGGTCGTGCCACAGCGCGACCACGTCCCGGCCGTGCAGCGCGCAGGACGGCGTGCGGTCGCACCAGGCGACGAACTCCCGGAAGGAGTCCTCGGCGGCCGCGGCCTCGGTCTCGACGAACGCCCCGACGCCCAGGCTGTGGTCCATGTTGCTGTCCAGGACCATGGCGCGGATCCGGTGCCCGTACCGCTCGGCGTACTGCCGGCCGATCATCGTGCTGTAGGACAGGCCGAAGTAGTTGATCTCCCGTTCGCCCAGCGAGCGGCGCAGCGCGTCCAGGTCCCGGACCACGCTGCCGGTGTCGACGTGGTCGTGCAGCGGTCCCGTGTTGGCGCGGCAGTCGTCGGCCAGCTCCCGGTTGTGGCGGGCCAGGCGCGCGAACCCGGCGCCGTCGGTCGGCGTGGTCGAAGGCGCCCGGGCGAGCTCGGCCGCCGAGCACACCACCGGGTTGCTGCGGGCGACGCCACGCGGGTCGAAACCGACGACGTCGAAGCGCGCCAGCACGTCCGGGCTGAAGTACCGGTCCGCGACCAGGGCGAAGTCGACGCCGGAACCGCCGGGCCCGCCGAGGTTGACGAACAGCACGCCCTTGCGCGCGGCCGGGTCGTCGGCCCGCTGCCGGGCCAGCGCGAGGGTGAACACCTCGCCGCCGGGGTCGGCCCAGTCCACCGGGAGGCGGACCTCGCCGCACTCGACGTCGGCCCGCTCGGGGCACGGCGCCCACGTGATGTCGGCGCGGTGGCCGGGATCCCCCGACGCGGTGCCCGTGGCGAGCGCGCTCGCGAGCACTGCGGCGGCGACCACCGGGATGGTGCGTTTCATGCGTCCCCCTGTCCTGCGGTGAGCTGTGCGGTGAGCCGCACCGTGAGCTGCGCGCAGGTTTTCAAGGGGGTCGGGGTGGCCACAATCGACTCAGGTCGCGGTGGTCATCGCCCGTTGGTGGCGGATCCGGTCTCCGTCCGGGGGTTGCCCTGGCGGGCAGGACAACCCCCGGTCCGCGTCAGGCCAGGGCTTTCCTGAGGAAGTCGACCTGGAGCAGCAGCAGGTTCTCGGCGACCTGCTCCTGCGGCGTCATGTGGGTGACGCCGGACAGCGGCAGCACGGTGTGCGGGCGGCCGGCGGCGAGCAGCGCGTTGGACAGCCGCAGCGTGTGCGCGGCCACCACGTTGTCGTCGGCCAGGCCGTGCACGATCATCAGCGGGCGCTCCAGCTTCGGCGCGTCGGCGATGAGCGAGTTCGCGTCGTACACCTCGGGCCGGTCGTCCGGGTGGCCCAGGTAGCGCTCGGTGTAGTGGGTGTCGTAGAGCCGCCAGTCGGTGACCGGCGCGCCCGCGATGCCCGCGTGGAACACGTCCGGGCGGCGCAGCACGGCCAGCGCCGCCAGGTAGCCGCCGTAGGACCAGCCGCGGATGCCCACCCGGGTCACGTCGAGGTCCGGCTCGGTCGCGGCCACCGCGCGCAGCGCGTCCACCTGGTCCTCCAGCGTGGCGCCCGCGAAGTCGAACGCGATCTCGCGCTCCCACGCCGGACCGCGCCCCGGCGTGCCGCGGCCGTCCACGACGAGCACGGCGAAACCCTGGTCCGCCAGCCACTGCGAGGCCAGGTAGGCGTTGCGGGCCGCGAGGACCCGCTGGGCGTGCGGGCCGCCGTACGGGTCGAGCAGGACCGGCAGCTTCGTGCCCGGCACGTGGTCGCGCGGGAACAGCAGGGCGGCGCGCAGGTCCCGCTCGCCGACGGTCAGCAGCCGGACGTCGGGCGTCAGCACGGGCGTCTCGGCGAACGTGCCGATCTCGCCGCCGGTGGACACGGTGACCTTCGCGCCGAAGTGGTCCATCCCCGCCGACACCAGCACCAGCACCCCGCCACCGCGCGCGGCGCTGTGCACACCGTCCTCAGTGGACAAGCGGGTGACGCCGGTCGCGGTCGCCAGGTGGACGTGGACCTGCGTCGGGTCGTCGGAGGAGGCGGTGAGCAGCACGCCGTCCTCGGCCACGTCCAGCACCGCGCGCACCTGGAGGCCGTCCGGGGTCCACGGCCGGTCGCCGACCACGAGCCGGTTGGCGCCGTCGACCGGCAGCACGCGCACCAGCTCGCCCCCCGGCGTCCAGCGCGGCGCGCCGGGCACGACCTCCAGCCAGTGCGGGTCGGTGTCGTCCGCGACCACCTCGGTGGCGCCGGTCTCGACGTCCACCGCGAGCACCTGGACGCGGCGCTGGTCGCGGGACTGGACCTGGAGCAGCGGCCGGCCGGCGGAGGTCCACGACGCGGTGGTGAGGTACGGGAACGCCTCGCGGTCCCACTCGACGTCGACCCGGCCGTCGCCGAGCACCGCCAGCTCGACCACGGCGTTGGGCGTGCCCGCCGCGGGGTAGGCGATCTCGGTGGCCGGGGTGGCGGGGTTGGCGGGGTCGGCGATGTGCCAGCGCAGCACCGGCGAGTTGTCCACGCGCGCGGCGAGCACCCGCTCGCCGTCCGGGGCGAACCAGTAGCCCCGGTGGCGGCCCATCTCCTCGGCCGCGATGAACTCGGCCAGGCCCCAGGTCACGTCGGGGTTGTTGGGGCTGTCGGGGTTGTTGGGGCTGTCGGGGTTGGGGCTGTCGGGTTCGGCGAGCACGTGGTCCTCGCCGGTGGCCAGGTCGACGACGTGCAGCGCGCCGGCGGCGACGTAGCCCAGCTTGCGGCCGGTCGGGTCCAGCCTCGGGTCGATGGCCGACCCGGTGACCGGCAGCTCGCGGACCTCGCCGGTCACCAGCTCCGCCACGAACAGCCTGCCGGACAGGGCGAACGCGGCCCTCCGCACGTCCACGTCGGTCGAGTAGCCGACGATGCCGGCGCCCTGCTCGCGGCTGCGCTCGCGGCGGGCCCGTTCCTCCGGAGGCAGGTCCTCGGGGTCGGTCAGCAGGACGCCGGGGTCGACCAGCAGCGCCTCGGTCCGCGACGCGGTGTCGAACGCCCACAGCCCGTTCGCCCGGCTGGTGGCCGCGGCGGTGCGCAGGAAGTACACCTTGCCGCCGTCGGGTGCGACGGTGAAGGTCCGCGGTGCGCCGAGGGTGAACCGCTGGGTGCGCGCTTGTTGGCGCGGGAAGGAGGTCTCGTTGCCCACCCGGACACCTTAGGGCCTGGGGCTCGGGACCGGGCCTCGGGGGGCCCCGCGCGGTAGGCGGGGGCCGCCGCGCGGGGGGGGTGGTGGGTTTGACATGG
>NZ_JBHWIE010000150.1:0-2944 GCF_042732085.1 Actinosynnema sp. NPDC059797 | reverse complement strand
CCCGGGGGGGGGGGGGTGGGGGGCCGTGGTTGGGTGGGCTTGGCCCCCCCCCCGCATCGTGGGGGGGGGGGGGGCGCGGGGGGGCCGCCGGGCCCCGGGGGGGTGCGGGCCCCCCCCCGGGGCTGGGTTGCTGCTGGGTTGCCCTGGGGGTCCCCTGTGCGCTTCCGTTCAGGCGTTGCAGCCGCATCCCGCGGGCTGGGTCGGGGTCGGCTGGGTCGGGGTCGGCTGGGTCTGGGTCGGCTGGGTCTGGGTCGGTTCGGTTGGTTCGGTCGGTTCGGCTGACCGGGTCGGTTCGGTTGGCCGGGTCGGCGCGGGTCGGGTGCTCCCGGACAGGGCGACCTTCGCCAGCCATTCCGGCGCCTGCGCGGAGTCGTACGTGTCGTGCCAGTTCCACCACTGGTACGCGGGCTCCTGCGGGTAGCCCTCGGGCGAGTCCTCCCACTCCTCCTGCCGCCCGAGCGCGGTCAGGTCGAGGTAGTTCCAGGTGCCGCCCATCTGCTCGTCGCCGCGGTGGTTGACGAAGTAGGTGCGGAACACGCGGTCGCCGTCGCGGATGAACGCGTTGGTGCCGTGCCACTCGTCCACGCCGAAGTCGGCGTCGAAGCCGTCGGTGATCGTGTGCCAGGGCATCGTCCAGCCCATGCGCGCCTTCACCCGCTCGATATCGGCCTGCGGGGCGCGCGAGGTGAAGGCGAGGGTGGTGTTCCGGGCGTTGAGGTGGGCGACGTGGGCCACCTGGTCGGCCACGATGGAGCAGCCGCGGCAGGCGTGGTCGGGCCAGCCGAACACGCCCGGTTCGAAGAACGCCCGGTAGACGATGAGCTGGCGGCGTCCCTCGAACAGGTCGAGCAGGGACTTGCGGCCCTCCGAGGTGTCGAACGAGTAGTCCGCCTCCACCTCCAGCCACGGCATGCGCCGGCGTTCGGCGGCCAGCGCGTCGCGGGCGCGGGTGAGTTCCTTCTCCTTCACCAGGAGTGCCAGGCGCGCCGCTTCCCACTCGGCCGGGGTGACGATCGGTGGTGTCTTCATCGCGTGTTCGCTTTCTGGTTCAGGGGCTCGGGTTCGAGGGCTCTGCTCTGGTTCGCCCTGGTTCGCTTTGGTTCGCCCTGGTTCAGGGGTTCCGGTCCAGGTGGTCCTTCAAAGCGCCGAGCGGGCCGTCCCAGTCGCGGGCCAGCGCGGCGAGGAACCGCTGGGCGACCCGCATGGGCGCGGAGCGCAGCCGGTAGCGCACGCGGCGCCGCTCCCCCGGCTCCGCCGTCACGAGACCGGCCTCGGTCAGCAGGGCGAGGTGCTTGGCGATCGCCTGCCGCGTGATCGGCAGGCGGGTGGCCAGGTCCGTGGCGGTCGAGGGACCGACCTCGGCCAGCGCGGCCAGGATCGCCCGCCGGCTCGGGTCGGCCAGCGCGGTGAAGACCTGTTCGGCGATCGCCTCGTCGTCAGGCCGCGTCAAGGTGGGCCGCCAGCTCGCCCAGTTCGTTCTTCCAGCCCTGCTCGTGGTCCTCGTAGGCCTTGCGGCCCGCGTCCTCGGGCAGCCGGGCGAAGCCGGTCTCGACCGTGACCAGCCGCGTGCCGCCGCCGACCGGTTCGAGGGTGAACTCGACGTAGGTGCGGTGCGGTTCCTCCTCCGGCAGCCCGTCGACCGGCCAGCTGAAGCCGAACACCGACGGTTCCTCGACCCGCTCCACGCGCAGGTCGGTCGAGTGGCCGCCGTCCCACGACAGCCGGATCACCCCGCCCACGCGCAGGTCGACCGTCGCCTCGTTGCCGAACCAGGAGCCCAGCCCCTCGGCGGTGGTCAGCGCGGCCCACACCGCGCTCGGCGGGTGGGCGAGGTCGACGGTGCGCTCGATGCGGTCGGGAAAGCCCACGATGTCCTCCAAGTTGCAACCGTCTGGTTGCTGTAACTTATGGCAACCGGGTGGTTGCGTCAATGGACGGCCCTCTTCCCGACCCCTGACTTCGCCGCGGGCTGAACCGCCGTCGTGACAGGGCCGTAATCGTCGGTGGAGCGATCGACGGACCGAGGAGGAGTTGAGTGTGATCCGACGAAACCGCGTCGCCATCGCCGTCGCGACCGGCCTGGTGGCCGTGCTCGCGCTGGTCGTGTGGACGTCCAACACCACCGTGCTGCGGGGCACCACCGTGGCCCAGACCGGGCAGGTGGACGCCGGGGTGCAGGGCTACGAGGCGCCGCTGGCCCCCGCGACCAGCGAGGAAGCCGCCCCGGTCGAGGGTGCCGCCCCGGTCGAGGATGCGGCCGGGGGCGCGGACGAGGGTGCGGCCGGGGATGCGACCGGCGACGCGACCGGCGACGCGGCCTCCGCGCCGGAGGCCCAGGCCGCGCCCGCAGGGCCGAAGGTCACCCTGGTCGGCAAGAGCGTGCCCCGCATGGGTGACGTCGTGCAGGACGGCGACGGTCGCACGCTGTACCGGTTCGACAAGGACACCCCCGACCCGGCGAAGTCCAACTGCGAAGGTCAGTGCGCGGTCACCTGGCCGCCCCTGCTGACCAACGGCGGGAAGCCCGCGTTGCAGGGCGTCGACCCGGCGCTGGTGTCGACGGTCAAGCGCGCCGACGGTTCGGAGCAGGTCACCCTGGACGGCTGGCCGCTCTACACCTACGCCAAGGACGAGGCGCCGGGGCAGTGGAAGGGCCAAGGAGTCGGCGGCACGTGGTTCGTGGTGCAGCCCAACGGGAAGCGGAACGTCGAGTGCCTGCCGCCGGGGGTGACCGCACCTGCCGCGTGAGTCCACCGTGGAGCGCCCTGATCCCCCGGCTGGGGTTGGCCGGGGGATCAGGGCGTCGCACGGCGGGCGACGGGCGACGCGCGACGGGTTCACGGGCGAAGAGCGGACGCTCGCCGCTGGGCAGGCCTCCGGGGGAGGGGCTGGGGCGCTCGTCCTCTCCCGCATGACCTGCCGGAGGCACCCACCCTTGTCAAGG
>NZ_JBHWIE010000149.1:0-17178 GCF_042732085.1 Actinosynnema sp. NPDC059797 | reverse complement strand
CCCTGCCCCGGCCCAGCCCTGCCCCGGCCCAGCCCTGCCCCGGCCCAGCCCTGCCCAGCCCTGCCCCGGCCCGGCCCAGCACCGGCCCTCTGGCCCGCCTCGCGAGCCCGAGCCCAGTCCGAGCCCAAGCCCGAGCCCACCAGCCAGGCCCGGTCGGGTCTGACCGGCCAGGCCCGTTCGGTCAGACCTGGCCGGGCAGGATCCACTGATCAGCCGGGCCATCCACTGTGGCCTGTATCACAGCCACTCTTTCATGTCTGGCCCACTCGTCCGTGTCGCTGTCACTCACTCGTGTCGAGGCTCGCGGGTGGCTTCGACTGGAGCACGGACCGGGGCAGCACCTTGGCCTTCAGCGCCAGCGGCGCGTTGCGGTTCATGCTCGCCCGCACCTCGTCGACCGCCCGGGGCAGCGAGGGGTCCGCCTCGGCCCGCGCGCTGTACCAGGACCGCTCCACCGCCCCGACCACCGCGCGCAACCCGTCCCGACCTCGCTCGTCCAGGTTGTGCGCCTTCACCAGCCTCCGCGCGGCCGCCCGCACGGTCTCGGTGTTCGGCACCCGCGTCCCCCGGTCGACCGACTCGGCCACCAGCTCCTGCCACGCCGCGCCGGCCGCGTCCGGGCCCAGGCCGGCCACCGCCCGCAGCCTCGCCCGCCGTCGCCACTCGCGGACGCCCGCGGGCGCCGCCGCGGCCGCCAGCAGCACCAGGGCGATCGCCAGCTCCCACCACAGCAGCGCCGCCGCGAGCGCCAGGGTCGCCACCCACGCCACCGCCGCCGCGGCCAGGGCCGCCGGGCGGAGCCACGGCAGGCGCAGCCACGCCGGTCCGCCGGGCCTGCGCGTGGCGAACACCAGCCAGGTGAGCAGCGCCGCGAGCGCCGCCGCCACCGCCAGCGCCACGAGGTGCCAGGTGGGCACCGCCTCCTCGGCCTCCGTCGTCCCGCCCTGGGCCTGCGCGTCCGGCGCGGTCGACTCCGGCGCCGCCGAGCCGGAGGGCGCCGTGGTGGTCGTGGTGGTGGTCGCGGTGGCGCTGGAGCCGTCCTCCTCGTCGTCCGCTTCCAGGCCCGAGATGTACGGCGGGGTCACGCCCCGGCCGTCCGACAGCGGGGTCGGGTCGAAGGTCATCCAGCCGTAGCCGGCGAAGTAGATCTCCACCCACGCGTGCGCGTCCTGCGTGGTGATGGTCTGGAAGTCCTCCGTGGGGAAGCCGGCGGTGAAGCCGAGCGCCACCCGCGCGGGCATGCCGACCGACCGCGCCATGATCGCCATCGCCGACGCGTACTGCTCGCAGTACCCGCGCTTGCCGTTGAACAGGAAGTCCTCGAGCGCGTCCGGGCGGTTGTCGCCGCCGGTCTCCGTCGTGTACGTGAAGCCCTGCGTGCCGTCGGTGAAGTACCGGTAGAGGGCCGTCGCCTGGTCGAACTGGTTGTCCTGCCCCGCCACGATCTCCTGCGCCAGCCCGGCCACCCGCTGGCTCACCCCGGGCGCCTCCTGGTACGCCGGGTCGACTTCCGGCACGCTCGGGGCGCGGCGCAGCGTGTCCGCGGCCGGCGCCTCCAGCACCGTGTCCAGCCGGTACGGCTCGGACTTGCGCGCCCGGACGCTGTAGACCATGCCCCGCGCCGGGTCGTAGCGCCAGTTCTCGTCGACGTCGTCGATCAGGCGCGGCTTGCCGTACACCGGCAGCCAGTTGTCCACCCAGTTCACCGGCTCGATCCGGACCGACGTCACCTTGCCGTCACCGGCGTCACCCGGCTGCGGGGGCAGCTCGCCCCGCGCCGACACGCCCTCCGGCATGTTGCCGCCGAGCTGCCAGCCCTTGCCCGGCACGTACTCGCGCAGCGTCATCGCCCGCAGGTACGCCGAGCTGGGCAGGCCGCGCACCCGGAACATCTCCCGCGTCGCGCCCTGGTTGAGCATCCCGCGCAGCTCGGTCATCGGGTCGATGCCCAGCCCGCCGGAGCCGCCGCCGACCTCCTCGCCCGTGCCGGGCAGCCGCCCGACCGTGCCGACCAGCGTCAGGCTCCCGCCGACCACCAGGGCGATCACCACGGCCAACCCGGCCACGGCGGTCGCCGCCGGACCCGAGCCCTGCCGCCCGCCGTTGGGCAGCTTGCCCCGCCACGCCTGGTGGCGGTGCTGCCCGTCCACGGCCAGCAGCATCGCGAACGCGCCCGCGCCGAACGCGAACGTCCACAGCGGCAGCATCTCGTCGGCCAGCGACGCGGGCACCGCGAACACGCACAGCAGCACCAGGCCGGACGCCGCGGGCGCCGCCGCGCCCACCGCCAGCCCGTCGACCAGGACCGCCACCAGGCCGATCGCCAGCATCACCAGGCACCGCATGGCCGGGCTGTCCGGCACCGGCGGCACCCCGGTCTGGACCTCGGTCATCGCCTGCCCGAGCACGCCGATCAGGTCCTCGAACGCCTGCGGGCCCGGCAGGAACACCAGCACGCCGCTGCGCGTGAAGATCGTCACGAGCAGGCACGCCAGCGCCAGCACCTGGCCCAGGCTCACCAGCGGCGCGGGCAGCCTGGTGCCGCGCAGCAGCACGCCCGTGCCCCCGACCACGGCGATCGCCACGGCCAGGTACACCGCCCACAGGGCGCCCGCGATCACGCTCGTCAGCGCGGTCGCGGCGCACAGCGTCGCCAGCCCCGCGACCGCGGGCGTCGCGCCCACCACCCACTTGCCGTCCGCGGTCCTGCCGGTCACCTTCAGCCCACCTCCGTGCGCACCACCGGGCCGCGGTTGCCCGCGCTGTGGCACAGCTCCTGCCAAACCTGGCGCATCGGCGTGCCCGGTCGCGCCACGACCACGCCCCACCCCGCGCTCGAGAGCAACCGCACCGCGTCCTCGGGGTCCGGCGCGGGGTCCTCCGAGGGGGACGCCCACGCCGCCACGTCCATCACCACCGCCAGGCTGCGCATCCCGCGCGGGCGGTTGCGCACCAGCGCGTCCACCACCGCGGGCGTGCAGCCGCCGAGGATCGCGATGACCTCCTGGCCCGCGCCCGGGTCCACGCCGACCGCGGGTTCCCGCCGGTCGGAGGGCCGGAGCGCGGCCAGCGCGTCGAGCACCACCGCGTCGCTGTACCCGGACCCGCCCGGACCGCCGACCATCACCCGGCCGTCGTCGCCGACCAGGCGCACCTGGTGGCCGTACCGGTGCAGGTGCAGCGAGATCGACGCGGCGAACGACACCGCCCACTCCAGGCTCGCGCCGGGCCCGGCGCCGCGGTGCCCGACCAGCCGGTGGTCCAGCAGAACGGTCGTGCCGCCGCGCCACGGCCGCTCCTCGACGCGCACCATCAGCTCGTCGCGCCGCGCGGTCGAGCGCCAGTGCACCTTCCGCAGGTCGTCGCCGTGCCGGTACGGCCGCACCACGGCGTCGTCCTCGCCCTGCCCGGCGCGCAGCCGGATCGAGCCGTCGTCGCCGGAGCCCATGCCGGAGCCGCTGGGCAGCCCGGACAGCGGCAGCACCCGCGGCACCACGACCAGCCTGCTGCGCCCGGCCATCTCGCGGTCGAACTCGGCCAGCCCGAACGGGTCGGTGATCCGCGCCAGCAGCGGCCCGACCTGCTGGACGCCGCGCATGACCGGCTTGAGCTGGTACCGCAGCACGGTGACCGTGTTGCGCGGCAGCCGCTCCACCACGAACCGCGGGCGCGCGCCCAGCGCGTACGGCACCGCGTCCTCCAGGAGCAGGCCGCCGGTCGGCAGCCGGCCCGCGCTGCGCAGCTCGACCCGCACGTCCGTGGCCGAGCCCACCTGGACCCGGCCCGGGTGCAGCAGCCGGTTCGCGTGCAGGCCCACCCGGGCCCGCTGCGCCAGCCACGCCGCCAGCACGGGCAGCGCCACCACGAACACGGCCACGCGCAGCAGGTCGCGCTCGTTGAGCACGATCGCGCACAGGCCCGCGGCGAAACCCGCCGCCAGCAGGCACCGGCCCCTGGTCGTCAGGCCGGACAGGGCGCTGCGCATGTCAGCGGTGGTTGTTCGGGTTGACGCCGTGCGGGAACTGGCCGGTCGGGTCCGGGGCCGCCTGCGGCACCGGCACCCGCTGCACCAGGTTGCGCACCAGGTCGGCGGGCGACCGCCGAGCCGCCTGCGCCTCCGCGGTCGGCACCAGGCGGTGCGCGAGCACCGGCACGGCCACCGCGTGGATGTCGTCGGGCACCACGAAGTCGCGCCCGGCCAGCGCCGCCTGCGCCCGCGCGGCCCGCACGAGCTGGAGCGTCGACCGCGGCGAGGCGCCCAGCCTCAGCTCCGGCAGCCGCCGGGTGGCGCCCACCAGCTCCACCGCGTACCGGCGGACCTCGGTGGACAGGTGCACCCGCCGCACCGCGTGGACCAGCTTGCGCACCTGGTCCGCGTCGGACACCGGGCGCAGCTCGGCCAGCGGGTCGTGGCCCGCGTGCTCGTCCACCATGGCCAGCTCGGCCTGCGGGTCCGGGTAGCCGATGGACACCCGCGCGGTGAACCGGTCGCGCTGCGCCTCGGGGAGGGCGTAGGTGCCTTCCATCTCGATCGGGTTCTGCGTGGCGATCACCATGAACGGCGAGCCGAGCGGGTAGGTCTGCCCGTCGACCGTGACCTGGTGCTCCTCCATGCACTCCAGCAGCGCCGACTGGGTCTTCGGCGAGGCGCGGTTGATCTCGTCGCCCACCACGATGTTCGCGAACACCGGGCCGGGGCGGAACTCGAAGTCGTTGTCCTGCCGGTTGTAGATCGACACGCCGGTGATGTCGCTGGGCAGCAGGTCGGGGGTGAACTGGATGCGGCTGACCGTGCAGTCGATCGACCGGGCCAGCGCCTTGGCCAGCGACGTCTTGCCGACGCCCGGCACGTCCTCGACCAGCAGGTGGCCCTCGGCCAGCAGGGTGACCAGCGCGACCCGCACCACGTCGGGCTTGCCGACGATGACCTTCTCCACGTTGGCGGCGATCCGCCCGACCACCGCGTGCAGCTCGGCGAGCACCTCGTCCGGTCTGCCCTGGCCCTGCTGCGCGTGACCCTGTTGCGGTTGGCCCTGCTGTGTCTGACCCTGCTGGGCGTACCCCTGGTGCGGGTGCGCCGCACCCGGCGCGTTGTTGTTCGCCCCGGGACCCCCGCCACCCCCGTAGGAGTGTTCCGGCAGGGTGCCTGGCTGGGTACTCGGAGTCACTCGACCTCCTGGAGCAGGGCGCGGCCCTACCGCGACCGGTTCGCGGTGGCGGTGAGCGTTTCACGCAGTGTGTCAAACCAGGGCGAAGCGCCCCACACCGATTGAACAGTTTCGTGCACTCCGTTTCCACGGACCCCGGTCGCGACTTCCGCGGACCCCGGCCGCGACCGGTTCACCACCCGCCCCT
The DNA here is from genome assembly GCF_042732085.1 of Actinosynnema sp. NPDC059797. Lineage (NCBI taxonomy): Bacteria > Bacillati > Actinomycetota > Actinomycetes > Pseudonocardiales > Pseudonocardiaceae > Actinosynnema > Actinosynnema sp. NPDC059797. The sequence continues at coordinate 11,823 of NZ_JBHWIE010000149.1, read as the reverse complement.
CCACGATTCCCCACCCAGGTCGTCGTTGAACCGGTTTTGCCCGATTTTGATGGGCCGTTCGGGTGGATTTCGGGCCGCTCTGGCTCACTCGGCGAGGTGGTGCCGGTCAACTTCCCCCACCGCCCTCCACGGTCGCCATCTTCGCTCTACCAGCGGAAACGTCTCGCGGCGCGCCGATCAACCACCCGGTTCAGCGTTGACTGTGGTGAAAAGTGGGGTACTGTGGCGGCCGGTGGGGCAGACGGGGGCTCCACCGCCGGTTCGGACGTTCGGTTCCGGCACCGGGAGGTGGGCGCCGTGTTCCTGGGCACGCATCACCCGAGGCTGGACGACAAGGGCCGGCTGACGCTGCCTGCGAAGTACCGGGATGCGCTAGCGGGGGGTCTGATGGTCACCAAGGGCCAGGACCACTGCCTCTACGTGTTCCCCCGGGCCGAGTTCGAGCAGATGGCGCGCAAGGTGGCGGAGGCGCCCTTCACCAACGAGGCGGTCCGCGCCTACCAGCGCTACCTGTTCGCGGGCACCGACGAGCAGCGGCCGGACGGCCAGGGCCGGGTGCTGATCGCACCGGAGCTGCGCCGGTACGCGGGGCTGACCAAGGAGTGCGTGGTCATCGGCGCGATCAACCGGCTGGAGATCTGGGACGCCCAGGCCTGGCAGCGGTACATGGACGAGCACGAGCAGCGGTACGCGGAAACGCGCGAGGAGGTGTTCCCCGGCCTGTTCTGAATCGGCTGGTCGTTCGAGGTTTCGGGTGCCGTTTGGCCTCGGTCCGCTCGGCTTTCGGCCCTGGCGCACCTTCCCCGGCGCCAGGTCCGACGGGCGGGCGGGGACCTGACTGCACCCGAATTTTCGTCTGGGACGCCATCGCGGCGCCGGGCGTGACGACCGCAGGGCGCAACGCGAGGAGGGGGAGTCATCCAGGGAGGGTTCGTGGTGGAGCGGGCGCGACACGTGCCGGTGCTGCTCGACCGCGTCCTGGACCTGCTGGCCCCCGCGCTGGCCGATCGGGACGCTTTGTTCGTCGACTGCACGCTCGGCCTGGGCGGGCACTCCGAGGCGGTGCTGCGGGCCCACCCGCGGGTGCGGCTCGTCGGCCTCGACCGCGACCCCCAGGCCATCGCGCTGGCGCGGGAGCGGCTGGCGCCGTTCGCCGACCGGGTGACGTTCGTGCAGACCACCTACGACGGCATCGCCGAGGCGGTCGGCGGCGCGCGGGTCGACGGCATCCTGATGGACCTCGGCGTGTCCTCGCTCCAGCTCGACGCCGAGGAGCGCGGGTTCGCCTACTCCAAGGACGCGCCGCTGGACATGCGGATGAGCGCCGGCGACGGCCCGACCGCGGCCGACGTGCTCAACACCTACTCCGCCGACGACCTGGCGCGGATCCTGCGCGACTACGGCGAGGAGCGGTTCGCCCGCAAGATCGCCGCGGCCGTGGTGCGGGAACGCGCCAAGGAGCCGTTCACCACCAGCGGCCGGCTGGTCGAGCTGCTCTACGCCGCGGTGCCGGCGGCGACCCGCCGCACCGGCGGCCACCCGGCCAAGCGGACCTTCCAGGCGCTGCGCATCGAGGTCAACGAGGAGCTGGAGTCGCTGCGGCGCGCGCTGCCGGCGGCGCTGTCCGCGCTGGCCGTGGGCGGGCGGATCGTCGTGGAGTCCTACCAGTCCCTGGAGGACCGGATGGTCAAGCGCGCGTTCGCCGAGCTGGCCACCTCCACCACGCCCCAGGACCTGCCCGTCGAGCTGCCCGGCCACGCGCCGCAGCTGCGGCTGGTGACGCGCGGCGCGGAGCAGGCCACCGAGCAGGAGATCGAGGACAACCCCAGGGCCGCACCGGTCCGGTTGCGGGCGGCGGAACGGATCCGGGAGGCGACATGACGGCACCGGCACGGACCGGCGGCTCGTCGCCGTACCCGGCCAAGCCCGCCAAGCCCCGCGAGCGCGCGTTGCGGGCGGTGCCGCCCGAGCGCCGCCGGTCCGCGGCCGTCGAGCGGGCCTACGCGCGGCGGGCGCAGCGGTCCTCGCCCGGCCGCGCGGTGACGCGGCAGTCCGCGCCCACGCCGAAGGCGCCGTTCGTGGTGATGGTGATGGTCGTGCTCGGCCTGGGCATCGCGGCGATCATGTGGCTGTCCACGCAGGCGACCGCCGACTCGTACCGGCTCCAGGACGCGCGGGCCGAGGAGACCAGGCTGGCCAGGCAGGTCGAGCAGCTGCGGCGGGAGGTGGCGCTGGCGGAGTCGCCGCTGGCGCTGGCCTCCGCCGCGGCGGAGCTGGGCCTGGTGCCGGTGGGCGACCCGGCCAGGCTGCGCCGGCTGGCGGACGGGACGGTGGAGGTGCACGGCACGCCTTCCGCGGTCGAGCCGCCGCCACCGTCGACGACGTCCACCGCGCCGACCACCACGACGACCGCGCCCACCACCACGACCACGCCGCCCGCCGGCGAGGGGCAGCAGGCCCCGCCGGAACAGGGGCAGCAACAGCAGCAGGGCCAGCAACAACAGCAGCAGCAGCAGCAAGGCGGGCAACCGTCCGCGGAACAGCCGGTACCAGGAGGTCAGTGATGCCGGGGCCCAGTCGGGGCAGGCCCGTGCGACGCCCGCTGTCGGTGCGCGGTCCCGCGCCCAAGCGGCGGGGCAACAGCCGGGTGCGGCTCGCGGTGGGCCGGTTCCTGCTGGTCGGCGCGCTGGTCGCGGCGGGCCTCAAGCTCGTGCAGGTGCAGGGCTTCCAGGCCGACGCGCTGTCCGCGCAGGCCGAGCAGCAGCGCGCCACCCCCATCGACATCCCGGCCGAGCGCGGGTCCATCCTCGACCGCAACGGCAACCAGCTCGCGTTCAGCGTCGAGGCCCGCGCCCTGTACGCCGTGCCGCGCCGGATGCGCGCTGAGTGGGCCAAAGAGCTGGAGAAGAAGCCGAAGATCGGCAGCTTCGAGCAGCGCATCGCGCGGATCGCCGAGGACATCGAGGCCGTCCTGGGCACGCAGGTCAACGGCCAGAAGACCGACCGGGACACGATGTTCGCCAAGCTGTCCCTGGACACCACCTACGTGGAGCTGGTGGACAACGTCGACCCGGCCAAGGCGGCGCTGATCACCGACAAGTACGTCGACATCGGCTCGGAGTACCGGGCGGTGCGCGTGTACCCCAACGGCGAGCTGGCGTCGAACATCATCGGCGCGGCGAACTGGCGCAAGGACGAGGACCCGCCCGGCACCCGCGGCCTGATCGGGCTGGAGAACTCGCAGGACAACCTGCTGGCGGGCAGCAACGGGCGGCGCGTCGTCGACACCATGCAGGGCAACGACGACGTGGTGATCCCCGGCCCCGACCGCTCGCGCGAGCTGGCCGCCGCGACCCCGGGCAAGAGCCTGGAGCTGACGCTGGACGTGGACACGCAGTACGCGGTGCAGCAGCTGGTCACCGACTACACCCGGGAGACGGGGTCGCGGACCGGGTCCGCGGTGGTGCTGGACGTCCGGACCGGCGAGATCGTCGCGATGGCCAACGACAAGACGTTCGACCCCGCCGACTTCGGCCGGGCCACGGAGGCGGAGCTGCGGAACGTCGCGGTCTCGTCCGTGTTCGAGCCGGGTTCGGTGAACAAGGTCGTGACCGCGGCGGCGGCCATCGAGGACGGCGTCTACCAGCCGGACAGCGTGCTCCAGGTCGACGGCCAGATCAGGGTCGCGGACCGGGTGATCAAGGACGCCTACGAGCACGGCCTGCTGGACATGACGTTCACCGGCGTGTTCGCCAAGTCGTCCAACGTGGGCACGCTGATGACCGCCCAGCAGGTCGGCCAGGACCGGTTCTCCGAGATGCTGCGCAAGTTCGGCCTCGGCCAGCGGACCGGCTCGGGCCTGCCCGGCGAGGAGGCGGGCTACGTGCCGCCGCGCAACCAGTGGTCCGGCTCGACGTTCGGCAACCTGCCGATCGGCCAGGGCCTGAACATGACGCTGCTCCAGATGACCGCCATGTACCAGGCGATCGCCAACGACGGGGTGCGCATCCCGCCGCGGGTCATCCGGGCGGAGGTGTCGCAGGACGGCACGCGCCGGGAGACGCCGCGGCCGGAGGGCGTGCAGGTGGTGTCGCCGCAGACGGCCAAGACGGTGCGCGACATGTTCCGGGCGGTGGTGCAGGACGCGCCGCAGCAGACCGGTACCGGCCCGTCGGCGGCGCTGCCCGGCTACCAGGTCAGCGGCAAGACGGGGACCGCGCAGCAGGTCGACCCCACGTGCGCCTGCTACTCCTACAGCGACTACTGGGTGACGTTCGCGGGCATCTTCCCCGCCGACAACCCGCGGTTCGTGGTGGGGATCATGCTGGACCGGCCGACCAAGGGCCAGCAGTCGGCCGCACCGCTGTTCCACGACATCGCGTCCTCCCTGGCCCAGCGCTACCAGATCCCGATGTCCCCGGACCCGAGCCCTGTCGTCCCCCTGGTCCTCTGACCCGCGTGTCCTCCACTCCGACACCGCGTGTCCTCCAGTCGGACACCGCGAACCTGCCACCGGGAGCGGTGCCACCGCGCGACACCTGGTGCTTGAGTGGAGGACACGCGATACCGGAGTGGAGGACACGCGAGGTTTGGGGGGGTTTGGGGGGTGGCGGGGTCTGGAGTGGACGTGCCGGACGACCACTCTGCGTGCGCCGGTAGCCTTCCGCGCGTGCCTGCCAAGCTCCAGGGCAAGGTCGCGACCGCCCCGCCTCGCCCTTCCCGCACCCAGCCCGTTGCCGTGGCGGAGCTCGCCGCTGCCGTCGACGCCCACCTGACCGCACCGGACCAGGCCCACGTCCAGGTCACCGGTGTGACGCTGCGCGCCCAGCACGTGCGCGCGGGCGACCTGTTCGCCGCCCTGCCCGGCACCCGCGCGCACGGCGCGGACTTCGCCGACCAGGCCGCCGCGAGCGGCGCCGTCGCGGTGCTGACCGACGCGGCGGGCGCGGAGAAGGTGCGCGGCCTGCCGGTGCTGGTGCACCCCGACCCGCGCGCCGTGCTCGGCGCGCTCGCCTCCCGCGTCTACGGCAACCCGTCCGACCGGCTCGACGTCTGGGGCGTCACCGGCACGTCCGGCAAGACCACCACGACCTACATGATCGAGGCGGCGCTGCGGGCCGCCGGGCGGGCCACCGGCCTCATCGGCACGGTCGAGACCCGCATCGGCGCGGACCGGCTCGACAGCGCGCTCACCACGCCCGAGGCGCCGGACCTCCAGGCCCTGCTGGCCGTCATGCACGAGCGCGGCACCACCGACGTGACCATGGAGGTCTCCAGCCACGCGCTCGGCCTCGGCCGCGTCGGCGGCGTCGGCTTCGCGGTCGGCGCGTTCACCAACCTCTCCCAGGACCACCTGGACTTCCACCCCGACATGGAGGACTACTTCCGGACCAAGGCCAAGCTGTTCGACGGCCGGGCGAGGGTCGAGGTGGTCTGCGTGGACGGGGAGTGGGCGCCCCGGCTGGTCAAGGCGGGCACCGTCACCGCGGCCACGACGCGCGACGCCGACTGGACCGCCTCGGACGTCGCCGTCACCGCCACCGGCGAGCAGTCGTTCACCGCGCACGGCCCCGGCGGCGCGACCCTCGACGTCGAGCTGCGCCTGCCCGGTGACTTCAACGTCGCCAACGCCCTGCTGGCCATCGCCTGCCTGCACGCCAAGGGCATCCCCCTCGACGCGATCCGCCAGGGCCTGCGGGAGGTCCGGGTGCCGGGCCGGATGCAGCGCGTGGACGAGGGCCAGGACTTCACCGCCGTGGTCGACTACTCCCACAAGCCCGCCGCCGTCGCGCTCGCGCTCCAGGCGGTGCGCGCCCGCGCCACCGGCCGCGTCATCACCGTGCTCGGGTGCGGCGGCGACCGCGACGCCGCCAAGCGGCCGCTGATGGGCGAGGAGGCGGCCCGGCGCAGCGACGTGCTCGTCGTGACCGACGACAACCCGCGCGGCGAGGACCCGGCGGAGATCCGGGCGGCCATGCTGCGCGGCGCGCTGGCCGTGCCGGACGCCGAGCGCGGCGAGGTCGTCGAGATCGGCGACCGGCGCCGCGCCATCGAGCACGCCGTGTCCCTCGCGCGCGCCGGCGACGTCGTCGTGGTCGCGGGCAAGGGCCACGAGACCGGCCAGGAGGTCGCCGGCGTGGTCCACCCCTTCTCCGACGTCGAAGCGCTGACCACCGCGATCCGGGAGACCACCAAGTGATCCAGCTCAGCCTGGCCGAGATCGCCGAGGTCGTCGGCGGCACCCTGCACAACGCGACCGGTGACGAGGTGGTGACCGGGTCCGTCGAGTTCGACACGCGCGAGCTGACCCCGGGCGGCCTGTTCCTCGCCCTGCCCGGCGCGCGCGTCGACGGGCACGACTTCGCCGCCCAGGCCGTCGCCCGGGGCGCGGCCGGCGTGCTCGCGGGCCGCCCGGTGGACGCCCCCGCCGTCATCGCGCCGCCGGTCACGGGCGCGGGCGGCAACGCCTACGTGCTGTCCGGCGACGCCGACGGCGCGGGCGCGGCGGTCCTCGCCGCGCTGGGCAGGCTCGCCCGCCACGTCGTCGACCGGCTGCCGGACCTGACCGTCGTCGGCGTGACCGGCTCGTCCGGCAAGACCTCCACCAAGGACCTCATCGCGCAGGTGCTCGCGCCCCTGGGCGAGACCATCGCTCCGCCCGGGTCGTTCAACAACGAGCTGGGGCACCCGTGGACCGTGCTGCGCGCCACCGAGGACACCCGGTTCCTGGTGCTGGAGCTGAGCGCGCGCGGCCGGGGCCACATCGCCGAGCTGTGCCAGGTCGCGCCGCCCCGCGTCGGCGCGGTGCTCAACGTCGGCAGCGCCCACCTCGGCGAGTTCGGCTCCCGCGAGGGCATCGCGCAGGCCAAGGGCGAGCTGGTCGAGGCCCTGCCCGAGGACGGCGTGGCCGTGCTGAACGCCGACGACCCGCTCGTGGCCGGCATGGCGCCGCGCACCAGGGCCAAGGTCGTCCTGGTCGGCGAGAGCGCCCAGGCCTCGGTCCGCGCCGCCGGCGTCACCCTCGACGAGCAGGCCCGCGCCTCCTTCACGCTGTTCACGCCGCACGGCGAGGCGCCCGTCCGGCTCCCGCTGCACGGCCCGCACCACGTCGGCAACGCCCTCACCGCCGCCGCGATCGCGCTGGAGCTGGGCGCGACGCCGCGGCAGGTCGCCGACGCGCTGGGCACGGCCGAGCGCAGGTCCGCGCACCGCATGGCGGTCACCGAGCGCCCCGACGGCGTGACGGTCGTCAACGACGCCTACAACGCGAACCCGGAGTCGGTGCGCGCGGCGCTGAAGTCGCTGGCCACCATCTCCCGCGCCACCACCCCGGCGCGCCGCAGCTGGGCGGTGCTGGGCCCGATGGCGGAGCTGGGCGCGGACCACGTCCGCGCGCACGACGAGATCGGCAGGCTCGCGGTCCGCCTGGACATCAACAAGCTGGTCGTCGTCGGCGAGGACGCCCGGGCGATGCACCAGGGTGCGCACCTGGAAGGATCATGGGGAGAAGAAGCGACTTTGGTGCCGGACGTGGCGGCAGCGGTGGAGCTGCTGCGCGACCAGGTGCGACCGGGTGACGTCGTGCTGGTGAAGGCATCCAACTCATACGGCCTGTGGCGGGTTGCCGAGGCCCTCCTGGAGGCGGTCAGCAAGTGAAGAGCATCCTGATCGCGGCGGCCATCGCCCTGATCACGTCGATCATGCTGACGCCGTACCTGATCAAGATCTTCTCGCGGCAGGGCTTCGGCCAGGAGATCCGCGAAGAGGGGCCGCAGAGCCACAAGACCAAGCGCGGCACGCCCACCATGGGCGGCGTCGCGATCCTGGTCGCGATGTGGGCGGGCTACCTCGGCGCGCACCTGGTCAACTCGATGTCGGCGTCCGCCCAGGACCAGACGCCCAGCGCGTCCGGCCTGCTGGTGCTGATGCTGACCACCTCGCTGGGCGTCGTCGGCTTCCTCGACGACTTCATCAAGATCCGCAAGCAGCGCAACCTGGGCCTGAACAAGACCGCGAAGCTCGTCGGCCAGTTCATCGCCACGATCATCTTCGCGGTCCTGGTCATCCAGTTCCCGAACCGGGACGGGCTCACGCCCGCCTCGGTGAACCTCTCGTTCGTCCGCGACATCGCCGTGGTCTCGTTCGGCGTGGTCGGCTTCGTGGTGTTCTGCTACGCCGCGATCAGCGCCTGGTCCAACGCGGTCAACCTGACCGACGGCCTCGACGGCCTGGCGGGCGGCACGTCGGCCATGGTGCTGGGCACCTACGTGGTGATCAGCTTCTGGCAGTTCCGCTACAACTGCTCGAACCTGCTGGTGGCCGGCTGCTACGACGTGCGCGACCCGCTGGACCTGGCGCTGGTGGCCGCCGCCGCGATGGCGGGCTGCATCGGCTTCCTGTGGTGGAACGCCGCGCCGGCCAAGATCTTCATGGGCGACACCGGCTCGCTGGCCCTGGGCGGCCTGGTGGCCGGCCTGTCCATCACCACCCGCACCGAGCTGCTGATGGTCGTCATCGGCGGCCTGTTCGTGGTCGAGGCGCTGTCGGTGGTGCTCCAGGTGGCGGTGTTCCGGACGTCCCGGCGGCGGTTGTTCCGCATGGCGCCGTTCCACCACCACTTCGAGCTGGCCGGGTGGGCGGAAACCACGGTGATCATCCGGTTCTGGCTGCTCGCGGCCATGTGCTGCATGCTCGGCCTGGGCCTGTTCTACAGCGAGTGGCTGACCGCGGTCGGGAGCTGAGCGCATGGGATTCCTGGCTGGGCGCGACGTCCTGGTCGCCGGCGCCGGCGTCACCGGCCGGTCCGTGGTGGAGGCGCTGCTGGCGGCGGGGGCGTCGGTCACCGTGACCGACGCGTCCGCCGACCGCCTCGCCGCGCTGGAGCAGCTGACGCCCGGCGTCGCCCTGGTGCCCGGCCTGGCCGCACCGCCCGCGGGCGTCGACCTGGTGGTGACCAGCCCCGGCTGGCGGCCCGGCGGCCCGCTGTTCACGGCGGCGGCCGCGGCCGGGGTCGAGGTGATCGGCGAGGTCGAGCTGGCCTGGCGGATGGGCCTGGAGCTGGCCGACCCGCCCGCGTGGCTCGCGGTGACCGGCACCAACGGCAAGACCACCACGGTCGGGATGCTGGAGTCCGTGCTGCGCGCGGCCGGCATCGACGCGGTGGCGTGCGGCAACGTCGGCCTGCCCGTGGTGGACGCGCTGCTGGCGGGCCACCGGGTGCTGGCGGTCGAGCTGTCGAGCTTCCAGCTGCACTGGTCGCCGTCCGTGCGGCCGTTCGCGGGCGTGCTGCTCAACCTCGCCGAGGACCACCTGGACTGGCACGGCGGGTTCGAGGCGTACGCGCGGGCCAAGGCCGGCGTGCTCACCGGCGAGGTGGCGGTCGGCAACGCGGACGACCCGGTGGTGGCGAAGCTGCTGGCCGAGTCGCCCGCGGCGACCCGCGTGGAGTTCACCCTCGGCGAGCCGGCGGCGGGTCAGCTCGGCGTGCTCGACGGGCAACTGGTCGACCGGGCGTTCGGCCCGGGGACCGCGCTGCTCGGCGTCGACGAGGTCCGGCCCGCCGGTCCGCCCGGGGTCGCCGACGCGCTGGCCGCCGCCGCGCTGGCGCGGGCCCACGGCGTGCCCCCGGAGGCGGTGGCCGCCGGGCTGCGCGCCTTCGAGCCCGTCGCGCACCGCGCGGAGCTGATCGCGCAGGCGGACGGGGTCGTCTACGTCAACGACTCCAAGGCCACCAACCCGCACGCCGCCGAGGCGTCGCTGCGCGCCCACGACAGCGTGGTGTGGATCGCCGGCGGGCTGCTCAAGGGCGCCTCGGTGGAGGAGCTGGTCGGCTCCCAGGCCCACCGGCTGCGCGGCGCGGTGCTGATCGGCGCCGACCGCGAGGTCATCGCCTCGGCGCTGCACCGCCGCGCGCCGTCCGTGCCGCTGGCCGTGCTCGACGACGCGACCATGGCGGACGCCGTGCGCGCGGCCCGCTCCATGGCGCGGCCGGGCGACGCGGTGCTGCTGGCGCCGGCGGCGGCGTCGCTGGACATGTTCGACGACTACGTCCACCGCGGTCGCGCGTTCACCGAGGCGGTGCGCGAGCTGATCGGGACCCCGCGGACCGGGCCCTAGCAGATGGTGATCGTCGTCGCCTTGGGCGACACGCCGCGAATCAGCGGCTTCCCCGCACCCGTTCGGGAGACCATGGGTCCATGACTGCGGTGGAACAGCGGCCTGCCCGCGCGGGGAGACCGGGTCGCGCCGTCGCGGTGCGCACGTCGTTGACCGCGTGGCTCGGCCGCCCGCTCGCGGACTTCCACCTGCTGCTCGCGATCTTCGGCATGCTGACCGCGATCGGCCTGATCATGGTGCTGTCCGCGTCCGCGCCGGACGCGGTCGCGGTGGGCGAGTCGGCGTACAGCGTGTTCAAGAAGCAGTTGCTGTACGTGGGCGTGGGCGCGGTGATCTTCCTGGTCGTGCTGCGCGTGCCGCTGCGCGCGATCCGGCACGCCAGCACCATGGCGATGCTCGTCAGCGTGATCCTGCTCAGCCTGGTGCTCACCCCGCTGGGCACGACGCACTACGGCGCGCAGTCGTGGTTCACGGTCGGGCCGGTCTCGTTCCAGCCCATCGAGCCCGCCAAGCTCGCGCTGGCGCTGTGGGGCGCGCACGTGCTGGTGACCAAGCGCGCCCTGCTCAACCAGTACCGGCACCTGCTGGTGCCCGTGGTGCCGGTGGCGCTGCTGCTGTTCGCGCTGGTGATGCTGCAACCCGACCTCACCGGCACGATCACCCTCGGCGTGGTGCTGATGAGCCTGCTCTGGTTCGTCGGCGCGCCGATGCGGCTGTTCGGCGTGCTGGTCATCGCCGCGGTGAGCGGCGCGGTGGTGCTGGCGATCACCGCCGCCTACCGGCTGGACCGCCTCCAGTCGTTCCTCAACCCGGAGGACGACCCGACCGGCGGCGGCCTCCAGGCGACGCAGGCGCTGTACGCGCTGGCCGAGGGCGGGTTCTTCGGCAAGGGCCTGACGAACGGCAGCTCGAAGTGGCGTTATCTGCCCAACGTGCACAGCGATTTCATCTTCGCCGTGATCGGCGAGGAGCTGGGCTTCATCGGCTGCCTGCTGGTGCTGGGGCTGTTCGGCCTGCTCGCCGTGGTCGGCCTGCGGATCGCCGCGCGCAACACCGACCCGTGGATCCGCATGGTGGCCGCGACGCTGACCGTGTGGCTGGTCGCGCAGGCCGCGATCAACATCGGTTACGTGGTGCAGCTGCTCCCGGTCACCGGCATCACGCTGCCGATGATCTCCTCCGGCGGCACGTCGGTGGTCACCACCATGGTCGTGTTCGCCATCCTGGCCAGTTGCGCCCGCCACGAGCCGGAGGCGGTGGCCGCGCTGCGCTCGCTGGGTCCGGGCCGGGTCGGCGGCGTGCTGAAGCTGCCCGCGCCGGAGGCGTACCGGCCGCCGCCCCGCCGCCGCCCGTCCCGGCCCTCGACGCCGCCCCGCGGGCGCAAGGCCGCGCCGCCGCCGATGGACGAGCGGCGGATGGCGGGCCGCCACGCGCCGCCGTCGGAGTACCGCCGCCGCGAATCCCGCAAGGCCGGGCAGGACCGGGACGTGCGGTCGCGCCGCCGCGACGGCCGCTGAACCCGGCTCCCGTCGGCGGGCCGGCGCGCGTTCGCGGGAATGCCGTGGCGGCGATTCTCCGCCACGGCCGGTCTGTTCCGGGGTTCCGGGAAAAGTGCCGGGGTCGCGGCGGAAAAGGATTCGCCGCCGCCTTCGCCGGGCCGGTGCCGACGCCGGGCCGGGCGGGGTGGTCGACGCGCCGGCCGACGTC
>NZ_JBHWIE010000148.1:0-17362 GCF_042732085.1 Actinosynnema sp. NPDC059797 | reverse complement strand
GTCCTGAACGTACGACTCGCGATGCCCGACTGGAGGACACGCCGGGTGGGTGGGCTCCCACCCGGCGTGTCCTCCAGTCGGGTGTTGCGTGTCCTCCGGTCCGGCACGGGGAGTTGACCGGTCGTGGGGCCGGGTCAGCCGACGGCGGTGCCGGGGAAGGTGATGGACAGGGGGGTCAGGCCGGCGGCTTTGCGCCAGCGGGTCGCGCGGACCGCCGCGGTGGTCAGGGCGTCCAGGGCCGAGGTGCGCAGGGCCGCGTCCTCGGTCCGCTCCAGCACGCCCCGCCACGCCACGCACGAGTCCGTCTCGACCGCGATCAGCGCCGCGATCGCCGACGCCGCGCTGTCCACCGGCTGCGGCGGCAGGTAGGCCGGTGCGGGCGGGTTCGGCGTGGCGCCCTGGTCGCGCAGCCAGCGCTCGGTGGTGTCCCGGCGGGCCCGGTGGGCGTTCGCGCCCTCCGCCACCGCCGCCCCCTGCTGCGAGATGAACGCGCTGACCAGCCCGTACGTCCACACCGCCGCGTGCTCGGCCCCCAGGGCCGCCTGCACCGCGTCCACGCTCACGACAACGCCTCCACCAGGCTCGCGCACCCGGCCGCCACCGCGGCCACCAACCCCACCCGGTACGACGGCACCGTCGCCACCAGGCCCGCCGCCTGCTCCTGCGCCGCACGCAGCGCCGTGACCAGGCCCTCCCTCGTCCCGCCGGCGGGCGGCGCGACGGACGGCGTCGTCGACGGCGGCGCGGACGTGCCCGGCACGCGCGGCGTGGCGCGGTCGACCTCCGCCCGCAGCCGGGCCGCGTGCTCGGTCCTCGCCGCGGCGGTCTCCGGCGCGCCCACGGCCGTGGCCAGGGCGGCGTCCGACAGGGCCGACCTGACCAACTCCTCCAGGACGTCCGGCGGCGGCGGGGGCGGCGGCGGTGTGGTGCACGCGACTGCCAGCGGTGCCGTGGCCGCCGCCAGCAGCACGCCTCGCCTGCTGAACGCGGTTCTACCGATCACGTGTCCCGATCCTGCCAGAGACCCCGCGACCGCCCGTGGGACGTGCGACCCCGCCCGGACCAGATACGCTGGGCGACCACGGCCGGCGAGTGCAGCGTCGACCGGGGTTGCCGTGCCCTCTGCACACCGCAGCACACGCACGCAAGCACGCACCGAACGAACAGGGAGTCACCAACGTGTCCAGCCCGCCGCGCGGAGAACTCGCCGCGCAGCTCACACCCGTCGTGCGGGAGGCGGTCGAGGCCATCGGCTACGACCTGGAACTGCTCGACGTGAACCAGGCTGGGCGTCGCAGGCTGGTCAAGGTGGTCGTGGACGGCGACGAGGGGATCGGCCTGGACGAGGTCGCGCGCGCCAGCCGCGCCGTGTCCGCCGCCCTCGACGCGAACGAGCACCTGATCGCCGGCCCGTACACGCTTGAGGTCACCTCGCCCGGCGCGGACCGCCCCCTCACCAGGCCCCGCCACTGGAAGCGCAACCGGCTGCGCCTGGTCAAGGTCAAGCAGCCCGAGCGGGTCGAGTGGTTCGGCCGGGTGGGCGACGCCGACGACACGGGGGTCGTGCTGCTGGTCAAGGGCGAGCTGCGCCGGGTCGAGTACGCCTCGATCGAGCGCGCCGTCGTGGAAGTCGAGTTCAAGCAGCCGCCGGTCGAGGAGCTCGCGCTCCTCGAAGGCCATTCCCCGGAGGAGGAGTCGGAGTGAACGTCGACATCGCCGCTCTCAGGGCGATCGAACGGGACAAGGACATCCCCTTCGACACGGTTCTCGAAGCCATCGAGACCGCCCTGCTCACCGCCTACAAGCACACCGACGGCCACCACCCGCACTCGCGCGTGGAGATCGACCGCAAGACCGGCGTGGTCCGCGTCCTCGCGCAGGAGCTGAACCCCGACGGCACGGTCGCCGAGGAGTGGGACGACACCCCGGAGGGCTTCGGCCGCATCGCCGCGACCACCGCCCGCCAGGTCATCCTCCAGCGCCTGCGCGACGCCGAGCACGAGCGCACCTTCGGCGAGTTCTCCGCCAAGGAGGGCGAGATCATCGGCGGCGTGGTGCAGCGCGACGCCCGCGCCAACGCCCGCGGCATGGTCGTGGTCCAGCTCGGCGACACCGAGGGCGTGCTGCCGCCGGCCGAGCAGGTGCCGGGCGAGTCGTACGAGCACGGCTCGCGCCTCAAGTGCTACGTCGTGGGCGTCTCGCGCGGCGCGCGCGGCCCCCAGATCACCCTCTCCCGCACCCACCCGAACCTCGTGCGCAGGCTCTTCGCGCTGGAGGTCCCGGAGATCGCGGACGGCACCGTGGAGATCCCCGCGGTGGCACGTGAGGCAGGTCACCGTTCGAAGATCGCGGTCCGCTCGACGGTCCCCGGCGTCAACGCCAAGGGCGCCTGCATCGGCCCGATGGGCGCCCGCGTGCGCAACGTCATGAGCGAGCTGGCGGGCGAGAAGATCGATATCATCGACCACTCGGACGACCCGGCCACGTTCGTCGGGAATGCCCTCTCGCCTGCGAAGGTTGTGTCCGTACGGGTGCTCGACGAGCGCGCCAAGACGGCGCGCGTGGTCGTGCCGGACTTCCAGCTCTCCCTCGCCATCGGCAAGGAGGGCCAGAACGCCCGGCTGGCCGCGCGACTCACCGGTTGGCGCATTGACATCCGGTCGGACGCGGACGCCGGCGGGTCCGCTCCGGCGGGCGCGGCGACATCCGGTTCGGCTGAATAGGCAACAGGGGATAGACTTCTCAGTGGTTCAACGTCGGGGATCGGATCTCACGCACAACGGCCCGGTTCGTACGTGCATAGGATGCCGCGCTCGGACGTTGCCCTCCGAGCTGTTGCGCACGGTGGTAGTGGACGGGGCCGTGGTCCCGGACACCCGCCGAAGGCTGCCCGGTCGGGGCGCGTGGCTGCACCCCGACCCGGACTGCCTCCGCAACGCCGAGAAGCGGCGGGCGTTCCCGCGGGCCTTCAGGGTCCAGGGGCCGCTCGACGTGGAGGGCGTGCGCGGGCACTTGGCGCAACAGGGGAAGGAGGTCGCGGGATCGCCCCGCGACCGACAGGAAGCAAGGAAGCAGGTCGACCCGTCATGAGTCAGCCGTGAAGCTGAAGACATGAACGCGCGACGATAAGACGAGGTCGACGGGACTGCCGCCGGCCTCCATCGCCAGAGGAGTGCAGTGGCAGGCAAGGCCCGCGTGCACGAGCTCGCCAAGGAGCTCGGAGTCACGAGCAAGGAACTACTCACCAAGCTCGCCGACCAGGGCGAGTACGTGAAGTCGGCGTCCAGCACCGTCGAGGCCCCCGTGGCCCGGCGGCTGCGTGACGCGTACGCCAAGAACGACGGCAAGTCGAAGCCGTCCGGCGCCCGTCCGGCGCCCCCCAAGCCCCAGGCCCCCGCGGCGGAGAACCGCTCGGCCGACAACCGCGTCGCGGAGCCCCGCACCGAGGCCCCGCGCCCCGGCGCGCCCGGCCCCCGTCCCGGTCCGCGGCCCGTGCCCGGTCCGAAGCCGCAGGCCCCGAAGCCCCCGGCCCCGGCCCCGGCCCCCAAGCCGGCCGCCGCGGCGCCGACCCCGGCCCCGGCTCCGGCCCCGCAGCCGCAGGCGGCCGCCCCGGCCCCGGCCCCGGCCCCGGCCCAGTCGCCCGCTCCGCAGCAGGCGCCCAAGCCCGGTGGTCCGCGCCCCGGCCCGCGCCCGCAGCAGCAGCCGCAGCAGCCCGCGGCCCAGCAGGGCCCGTCCGTGGTCCCGCCGCGGCCGCAGTCCCCCAAGCCGCAGGGCCCCCGGCCGCCGCGGCCGGGCAACAACCCGTTCGGCGTCGGCGGTGGCGCACCCGCGCCGCGCCCGCAGGCGCCGCGCCCGCAGTCGCCCGGTGGCGGCGGCGAGCGCCCGTCCGGCCCCAAGCCGGGCGACCCGCGCCCGTCCGGTCCCCGTCCGGGTGACTCGCGCCCGGCCGGCCCGCGTCCGGGTGGTTCCGCTGGCTCCGGCGGCCCGCGCCCGAACCCCGGCAACATGCCGCCGCGGCCCAACCCGGGCATGATGCCCGGTCGCCCGGCCGGTCCCCGCCCCGGTGGCGGTGGCGGTCGTCCCGGCGGCGGTCCCGGTGGCGGTGGCCGCGGTCCCGGTGGCGGCGGTGGTCGTCCCGGTGGCGGCGGTGGCGGCGGCGGCTTCCGCGGTGGTCCCGGCGGTGGCGGCGGTGGCGGTGGCTTCCGCGGCGGCCCCGGTGGCGGCGGCGGTGGCGGTGGCGGCGGCTTCCGCCCCGGTGGTGGTGGTGGCGCCCCGGCCGGTGGTGGCGGCGGCTTCCGCGGTCGTCCCGGTGGCGGTGGCCCCGGTGGTCGTGGTGGCGCCGCGGGCGCCTTCGGCCGCCCGGGTGGTCCCGCGCGCCGCGGTCGCAAGTCGAAGCGCCAGAAGCGCCAGGAGTACATGGACAACATGCAGGCGCCGTCGGTTGGTGGCGTGCGCCTGCCCAAGGGCAGCGGCGAGACCATCCGCCTGCCCCGCGGCGCCTCGTTGACCGACTTCGCCGACAAGATCAACGCCAACCCGGCTTCGCTGGTGCAGGTGCTGTTCCACCTCGGCGAGATGGTCACCGCGACGCAGTCGGTGTCCGACGAGATCCTGGAGCTGCTCGGCTCCGAGATGAACTACGTCGTGCAGGTCGTGTCCCCCGAGGAGGAGGACCGCGAGCTGCTCGGCACGTTCGACATCACCTACGGCGAGGACGCCGGCGACGAGGAGGACCTCCAGGTCCGCCCGCCGGTCGTCACCGTCATGGGTCACGTCGACCACGGCAAGACGCGACTGCTCGACACGATCCGCACGGCGAAGGTCGCCGAGGGCGAGGCGGGTGGCATCACCCAGCACATCGGCGCCTACCAGGTCAACACGGAGCTGGAAGGCAACGAGCGCCTCATCACCTTCATCGACACCCCGGGTCACGAGGCGTTCACCGCCATGCGTGCCCGCGGTGCGAACTCGACCGACATCGCGGTCATCGTGGTGGCGGCCGACGACGGCGTGATGCCGCAGACGGTGGAGGCGATCAACCACGCCCAGGCGGCCGGCGCGCCGATCGTGGTCGCGGTCAACAAGATCGACAAGGAGGGGGCCAACCCCGCCAAGATCCGCCAGCAGCTCACCGAGTACGGGCTGGTCGCCGAGGAGTACGGCGGCGACACCATGTTCGTGGACATCTCGGCGAAGCAGGGCATCAACATCGACGGCCTGCTGGAGGCGATCCTGCTGACCGCCGACGCCTCGCTGGACCTCCGGGCCAACCCGGACATGGAGGCCCAGGGCGTCGCGATCGAGGCGCACCTCGACCGCGGTCGCGGTCCGGTGGCCACGGTGCTGGTGCAGCGCGGCACGCTGCGGGTCGGCGACTCGATCGTCGCCGGCGACGCGTACGGCCGCGTCCGCCGCATGGTGGACGAGCACGGCGTGGACGTCACCGAGGCGTACCCGTCCCGCCCGGTCCAGGTGATCGGCCTGACCTCGGTGCCCGGCGCCGGCGACAGCTTCCTGGTCGTCGACGAGGACCGCGTCGCCCGGCAGATCGCCGAGCGCCGCCAGGCCCGCACCCGCAACGCGCTCAACGCGGCCCGCCGCAAGCGCGTCAGCCTGGAGGACCTGGACGCCGCGCTGAAGGAGACCAGCCAGCTCACGCTGATCATCAAGGGTGACAACTCGGGCACCGTCGAGGCCCTGGAAGACGCCCTGATGAAGATCGAGGTCGGCGACGACGTCGAGCTGCGGGTCATCCACCGGGGCGTCGGTGGCATCACCGAGGGCGACATCAACCTCGCCGTCGCCGGTTCCGCGATCGTCCTGGGCTTCAACGTCCGGGCCGAGGGCAAGGCGACCGAGCTGGCGAACCGCGAAGGCGTGGACGTCCGCTACTACACGGTGATCTACCAGGCGATCGACGAGATCGAGCAGGCCCTCAAGGGCATGCTCAAGCCGGAGTACGAAGAGGTCCAGCTGGGCCGCGCGGAGATCCGCGAGGTCTTCAAGTCCTCCAAGGTCGGCACGATCGCCGGTTGTCTCGTGCTCTCGGGCGAGATCCGCCGCAACGCGCGGGCCCGCCTGCTGCGCGACAACAACGTCGTGCAGGAGAACCTGCCGATCAGCTCGCTCAAGCGGTTCAAGGACGACGCGACCGAGGTCCGCGAGGGCTACGAGTGCGGTCTGACGCTCGGCAACTACGCCGACCTGAAGGTCGGTGACGTCATCGAGACGTTCGAGATGCGCGAGAAGCCGCGCGTCTGATCGTCTCCAGGAAGTGGTGCGGGGCCGTCCTCTCGTGGGCGGCCCCGCGCCCCTCGGCACCCCACGGTGGTCATCAGCCTTGTTCGTCGGCGCCCTTGAACTGGACGTGCTGCTCGGTGACGTCCACTCGTTGAAGCAGAAGCGGTCCGTGGTGAAGCCGGTCGTGGCGGAGCTGCGGCGCAAGTTCGAGGTCTCCGTGGCCGAGGCGGGCCACCTGGACCTCCACCGCCGCGCGTTGATCGGAGTGGCGGCCGTCGCGGCGGACGCCGAGCATGTCAGGGACGTCCTGGTCGCCTGCGAGCGACTCGTGGCCGGACGGCCCGAACTGGAGCTGCTCTCCGCCCGCCACAGGCTGGTCGGGCCGGAGGACGAGTAGGAAGAGGAGGGGAGCGCCGTGGCCGACCAGGCACGGGCTCGCAAGCTGGCCAAGCGGATCTCGCAGATCGTGGCCTCCGCCTTGGAGCACGAGGTGAAGGACCCCAGGCTGGCCCGGGTGACCATCACCGACACCAGGGTGACCGGTGACCTGCACGACGCGACGGTCTACTACACCGTCCTCGGGGAGAAGCTGGACGTCGAGCCCGACTTCGCGGGCGCGGCGGCGGCGCTGGAGAAGGCCAAGGGCGTGCTGCGCACCATGGTGGGCCAGCAGACGGGGGTCCGGTTCACGCCGACCCTGTCGTTCGTGACCGACACCGTGCCGGACGAGGCCCGGCGGATGGACGAGCTGCTGGCCAAGGCGCGGGAGGCGGACGCGGAGGTGGCGCGCATCGCGTCGAAGGCCGAACCCGCGGGCGAGCCCGACCCGTACAAGCCGCCGCGCGACGCCGACGACACCGAGGACGCGGACTAGCGTTCCGGCTGTGTCCAACGACCTGAGCGCCACCGCCACCGCCACCGACCTGTCCGCCGACCTGTCGGCGGCCGCCCGCGTCCTGTCCGCCGCCACCGACGTGACGCTGCTGGCGCACGTGAACCCCGACGCGGACGCGTTGGGCAGCGCCCTGGCCCTCGGGCTGGTCCTGCATCGGCGCGGGGTGGCGGTCCGGGTGTCGTTCGGCGCGCCGGACGAGGTGCCGGAGACGCTGCGGGCGCTGGACGTGGCCGGGTTGCTGGTGCCGGCCTCCGAGGTGCCCGCCGCGCCGCCGGTGCTGGTGGCGCTGGACGCGGGCAGCGTCGGGCGGCTCGGGCCGCTGGGCGACCGGGTCTCCACCGCCGGTGTGGTCGTGGTGCTGGACCACCACGTGTCGAACCCGCGGTTCGGGCACGTGAACGTGGTGGACGAGCGGGCCGAGGCGACGGCGCTCGTCGTGCTGCGGCTGCTGGACGAGCTGGGCGTGGAGCTGGACGAGCCGGTGGCCAGGTGCATCTACGCGGGCCTGGTCACCGATACCCGTTCGTTCCGGAACGCGTCGTCGGCCACGCACGAGGTGGCCGCCCGCCTGCTGGCGGCCGGCGTGGACGCCGAGGCCGTCGCCCGCCCCCTGATGGACTCTCACCCGTTCGGGTATCTCGCGATGCTGGCCAAGGTGCTGGACCGGGCGTGCCTGGACCGCGCCGCCGCCGGCGGCCTGGGCCTGGTGCACGCGGTGGTCACCCTGGAGGACGCCGCCGGCCTGCGCCCGGAGGAGGTCGAGAGCGTGGTCGACCTGGTGCGCACCACCGCCGAAGCCGAGGTGGCCGCCGTGCTGAAGGAGCTGCGCCCCGCCACCTGGTCCGTCTCCCTGCGCGCGGTCTCCCGCGTCGACGTCAGCGAGGTGGCCCGCCTCCTGGGCGGCGGCGGCCACCGCCTGGCCGCCGGCTTCACCGCCACCGGCTCCGCCGACGAGGTCCTCACCACCCTCCGCACGGCCCTGGACTCGATCACGGGTTCCGAACGCGCAACTCGCGGTGCCTGACCGGACGACACGCGGTGTCGGACCGGAGGACACGCCGGGAACCTGGCGTGTCCTCCGGTCCGGTGTCGCGTGTCCTCCGGTCGGACACCGTGAACCGACCGGTCGATGAGCGTGGAGGTGGGTGGTGGAGGAGCGGGTGCCGGCCCGGCGGGTCGTCGGGTTGGCCGCGCCGGCGTTGGTGGTGCTGGCGGCCGAGCCGTTGTACGTGCTGGTCGACACGGCGGTGGTCGGCCACTACGGGGCGGTGGCGCTGGCCGGGCTGGCGTTGGGCGGCGTGCTGTTCACGCAGGTCGCCACCCAGCTGACCTTCCTGTCCTACGGCACCACGGCGCGGGCCGCCCGGCTGTTCGGGGCGGGCCGGCGGGCGGAGGCCGTCGAGGAGGGGGTGCAGGCGACCTGGCTCGCGCTGGCGGTCGGGGCGTTGGTGATCGTGCTGGGGCAGCTGTTCGCGGGGCCGGCGGCGCGGTTGCTGGCGGGTCCCGGCGAGGTGGCCGACAACGCGGTGGCCTGGCTGCGCATCGCCCTGTTCGGCGCGCCGTTCGTGCTGGTCACGATGGCCGGCAACGGGTGGATGCGCGGCGTGCAGGACACCGTCCGGCCGCTGCGCTACGTGCTGGTCGGCAACGGCATCTCGGCCGCGCTGTGCCCGGTCCTGGTGCACGTCGTGGGCTGGGGGCTGGAGGGTTCGGCGGTCGCCAACGTGGTCGCGCAGGTGCTGTCCGCCGGGCTGTTCGGCCGGGCGCTGCGGGCCGAGGGCGTCGCGCTCAGGCCCGACCCGGGGCGGATGCGGGCGCAGCTCGGCATGGGGCGCGACCTGGTGCTGCGCAGCCTGGCGTTCCAGGCCTGCTTCCTGTCGGCCGCCTCGGTGGCGGCCCGGACGTCGGTCGGGGCGGTCGGCGCGCACCAGGTGGTGCTCCAGCTGTGGACGTTCCTGGCGCTCGTGCTGGACTCGCTGGCCATCGCCGCCCAGTCGATCGTCGGCGCGGCGCTGGGCGCGGGCAGGCGTGAGCAGGCCCGCAGGTTCGCCTGGCAGGTCACCGGCTACGCCCTGGTCTTCGGGGTCTTCCTCGGCGCCGTCTTCGCGGCGCTGTCCGGGCCGCTGCCGCTGGTGTTCACCGGCGACCGGGCCGTGCTGGACGAGATCCCGCACGCCTGGTGGTTCTTCGTCGCGCTCCAGCCGGTGGCCGGGGTGGTGTTCGCCCTGGACGGCGTCCTGCTCGGCGCGGGTGACGCGAAGTTCCTGCGCACCGCGACCCTGGCGGCGGCCGGGATCGGCTTCCTGCCGCTGATCTGGGCGTCGCACGCGTTCGGCTGGGGCCTGGTCGGCATCTGGAGCGGGCTGACGGCGTTCATGCTCCTGCGCCTGGTGCTGCTCCTGGCGCGCACGCGGTCGGGCGAGTGGGCCCGGGTGGGCGCGACCTGGTGAAAGAGGTGTGGCGAGGGGCACGGTGCGGAATCGTTAACACAAGGCAACTGTTTCTCGATACTGGAAGTGCCGCCGCACCGAGTCGAGGAGCTCCGCCTTGCCGGTCGATCGTGCCACCAAGCGAGCGTGGCTGATCTGGTCCACCGCCGTCGTCGTCTACATCGCCGCCCTGTTCCACCGGACCTCGCTGGGCGTGGCCAGCCTGGAGGCCGGTGACCGCTTCTCCGTCGGCCCGGCCGCGCTCGGCACGTTCACCGTGCTCCAGATCGGCCTGTACGCCCTGATGCAGATCCCCACCGGCCTGCTGGTGGACCGCTTCGGCCCGCGCCGCGTGCTCACCGCCGCCGGGCTGCTCATGGGCGCGGGCCAGGCCCTCTTCGCGCTCGCCGACTCCTACCCGCTGGGCCTGGCCGCCCGCGCCGTGCTGGGCGTCGGCGACGCCATGACGTGGATCAGCGTGCTGCGCCTGGCCGCCGCGCACTTCCCGCCGCGCCGCTACGCCGTGGTGATGACCCTGTCGGCCGCGCTCGGCGGCGCGGGCAACCTCGTGGCCACGGTGCCGCTGACGCTGCTGCTCCAGAACGCCGGTTGGACGATCACCTTCCTGGTCGCGGGCGTCGCGACCGCCGCGTACGCGGGCGTGGTCGCGTGGCGGGTGCGGGACGTGCCCGAGGGCGTGCCGCAGCCGGTGGTCGAACCGGTGCCGCTGCGCGCGGTGGGCGCGCGGGTCGCGTCGGCCTGGCGCGAGCCCAGCACCCGCCTGGGCTTCTGGGTGCACTTCACCTCGATGTTCACGCCCGCGCTGCTCAGCCTGCTGTGGGGCTTCCCGTACCTGGTGGAGGCGCAGGGCATGTCGCGGCCGGCGGCGTCGGCGGTGCTCAGCACGCTGGTGCTGGTGGCCGTGGTCACCGGGCCGCTGATGGGCGCGGTGATCAGCAGGCACCCGGTGTGGCGGATGCCGATCGTCGGCGGCTACCTGGCCGTGGCCGTGGTCTGCTGGGCGGTGCTGCTGGGCTGGCCGGGTGGTGTGCTGCCGGAGCCGGCGCTGTACGCGCTGTTCGCGGTGCTGGCGCTGGGCAACCCGGTGTCCGGCGTGGCGTTCGCCCTGGTGCGCGACTACAACCCGCTGCACCGGGTGAGCACGGCGACGGGCGTGGCCAACGTCGGCGGGTTCGCCGCGATCACGTTCACCGCGCTGGTGGTGGGCGTCCTGCTGGACGTCGTGGAGCCGGTCCTGGCCGCACCGCAGGCGTACCGGGTCGCGTTCCTGTCGGTGGCGGCGGTGCTGCTGCTGGGGGTGTGGCGCACGGTGGTGTGGTGGCGCCGGGCGCGCGGCGCGGTGCTGGCGGCGCTGGCGCGCGGCGAGGCCGTGCCGGTGGAAGTGCGTCGCCGTCGCTGGGACGTGCTGGCCGACGCTTAAGATGCTCGGTCGTGTCCGCAGCCTCAACTCGCACCCCAGTCCAGCCCGGCCTCGTCGTCGTCGACAAGCCCTCCGGCATGACCTCGCACGACGTGGTGGCCAGGGTCCGCCGCATCCTCGGCACCCGGAAGGTCGGGCACGCGGGCACGCTCGACCCCATGGCCACCGGCGTGCTGGTGCTGGGCATCGAGCGGGCCACGAAGCTGCTGGGCCACCTGGCGCTGGACAGCAAGGCGTACCTGTCGACCATCCGCCTGGGCGCGAGCACGACCACCGACGACGCCGAGGGCGAGGTGGTCGCCACCGCCGACGCCTCGGAGGTGCCCGAGGACGCGATCCGCGCGGGGATCGCCCGGTTGACCGGACCGATCCAGCAGGTGCCCAGCTCGGTGAGCGCGGTCAAGGTCGACGGCAAGCGGGCGTACGCGCGGGTGCGCGGCGGCGAGGTCGTCGAGCTGCCGGCGCGGCCGGTGACCGTGCACCGGTTCGACGTGCTGTCGCTCCGGCGCGAGGAGGGCGCGACCGAGCTGGACGTGATGATCGAGTGCTCGTCCGGCACCTACGTGCGGGCGCTGGCCCGCGACCTGGGCGCCGACCTGGGCGTCGGCGGCCACCTGGCGAACCTGCGGCGCACCCGCGTCGGCCCGTTCGACCTGCGCGTGGCCCGGACGCTGGCGCGGCTGGAGGAGGAGCCCGGCCTGTCCCTGGACCTGGACGCCGCCGTGGCGACCGCGTTCCCCCGCCGTGAGATCGAGCCCCGCGAGGTGGTCGCCCTCTCGCACGGCCGCCGCCTGCCCGCGGGCGGCCTGACCGGCACGTACGGGATCTTCGGGCCGGACGGGCACGTGGTGGCGCTGGCCAGGGACGAGGGCCCGATCGCCAAGCCGCTGGTGGTGCTCACCCCCGCAGGCTGACCCGGGAGGACGGCCGGGGCGCCGACGCCCGTTGGCCTCTTGGTGGTGTGCGTCGGCGTCGGCTGGGCCTACGGTGGACGTATGGCGAGATGGGTCTGGCCGGCCGCGGCCGGCGTGGTGGCGTCGGCCACCGGCGTGGCGATCAACGTCGCCACGGACTGGGGCGCGAACCCGTGGGCGTGGGTGGCGGTCCTGCTGCTCACCGCGCTGGGCGTGGTCGTGGCGATGCGGGTGCAGGGCCACCGGTCGCCCGAGCAACCCGCGCGGCAGCACCCCACCGTGCACAACAGCGTCAACGGCACCGTGCACGGCGGCGTGGTGCAGGCGGGCACCCTCGGCCCGGTCACCGTCAACTCGCCCACCACGGTCGACCAGACCGCGGTCGCCCGCGACGGCGGCACGGTCTACCAGGCCGGGAGGGACGTCAACCCCGGCAGGTGACGGCGGGCGGTCGAACGCGTCCAACTAGGCTTGCGCGCGTGCAACGCTGGCGAGGGCTGGACCACCGACCGGGCGGCTGGGGCCGCTGCGTCGCGACCATCGGCGTGTTCGACGGGGTGCACCGGGGGCACCAGGCGCTGATCGGCCGCGCCGTCGGGCTGGCCGCCGAGAAGCGGGTGCCCAGCGTGCTGATCACCTTCGACCCGCACCCGGCCGAGGTCGTCCGACCCGGCAGCCACCCCGCGCAGCTCACCAGCCTGCACCGCCGCGCCGAGCTGGTCGAGGGCCTGGGCGTGGACGTCTTCTGCGTCATCCCGTTCACCCCGGAGCTGTCCCGGACGCCCGCCGACGAGTTCGCCCACGAGGTGCTGGTCGACCGGCTCCACGCGGCCGCCGTGGTGGTGGGGGAGAACTTCACCTTCGGCCACCGGGCCGCGGGCAACGTGGGGCTGCTGCGGGAGCTGGGCACGCGGTTCGGTTTCGTGACGGAGGGGGCGGACCTGGTGACGGATGACGGCGTCACGTACTCGTCGACCTACATCCGGGCGTGCATCGACGCGGGCGACGTGGCCGCGGCCGCCCACGCGCTCGGCCGCCCGCACCGGCTGGAGGGCATCGTGGTGCGCGGCGACGGCCGGGGCAGGGACCTGGGCTTCCCCACCGCGAACCTGTCCACCGCCCGCTTCGCCGCCGTGCCCGCGGACGGCGTGTACGCCTGCTGGTTCGTCGACGGCGACGGCCGGCGGCTCAAGGCGGCGGTGAGCGTGGGCACGAACCCGACGTTCTCCGGCAGCGAGCGGCGGGTCGAGGCGTTCGTGCTCGACGTGGACGAGGACTTCTACGGCAGGCGCGTGGCCCTGGACTTCGCGCACCGCCTGCGCGGCATGGAGAAGTTCGACACCGTCGAGGCGCTGCTGGAGCAGATGCACCGCGACGTGGCCGCCACGCGCGAACTGCTGTCGGCCGAGGACGGCGCGTGACGGGGTGGGCCACGTGAGTGGAACCGCTCTTGCCCGGCCCGCCGAACTGGCAAGATGCTCGGCAGTTCGAGCGGGCTAGGAGAGGGCGCCGGTGGAGGACCACAAGATCGTCCAGCGCAACCTCGCGCTCCAGCGCGAGTGGTACGGGGAACCCCTGGGTGACCGGGTGCGCAGGCTGGTGGTCGCGTTCAACGTCTCGCAGGCCCAGCTCGCCGACGTCCTCGGGATCAGCGCCCCCATGCTGAGCCAGGTGATGAGCGGGCGGCGCGCCAAGATCGGCAACCCGTCCGTGCTCGCCCGGATGATCATGCTGGAGCGCAAGGTCCTCACCCCCGACGTGGCGACCGGCACGCCCGAGGCGCTCCAGCGGGCGCTCGACGAGGTCCGCGACTCCAAGCCGACCGTGAGCCGCGACTCGCTGCCGGTGAACGTCGCCGACGCCGAGGCCGTCGTGTTCCCGTACCTGCGCACCGTCGCCGACCGCGGCGAGCTGTCCCAGGCGGCCGACGTGCTGGGCGAGGAGTTCCCGGCGCTGGCCGAGCTGCTGCGCCGGGTGGCCAAGGAACCGGCCCGCGACCGTTGAGCCTGTTCACCGCCCTGTTCCCGCCCGAGGACGTGGTCGCCGAGCTCCACGCGGCCCTGCGCCCGGTCCGGCGGGCCCACCCCCGGCTGCGCTGGGTGGACCCGCGCCGCTGGCACGTCACGGTCGCCTTCTTCGGCGACGCCGAGCCCGCCGACCAGCTCGCGGGCCTGGCCGGCGTGGCCGCGCCGGTGCTGAGGCTGCGCGGGAGCGGGCACTTCCGCCAGGTGCTGTGGATCGGGGTGGAGGGCCCGCTGGACGAGCTGGGCCGGGCCGCGGCGGGGGTGTCGGCGGACTGGCGTCCACATCTGACGGTGGCCCGCGGCGCGCCGCTGCCGCACGTGGACTTCACCGGTCGGGAGTGGACCGCGACCGAGGTGGCGCTGGTGCTCAGCCGCCGCGAGGGGGGCTACGCGGTCCTCGACCGGGTGCCCTTGACCACGCCGATCACGCCGAACGAGTAGCAGCTCGCCACTACTGGTAACCTCGACAGTTGGGTCCGGCTGCGGTCCGTGGCGGCCGGTACCGACTACCCCGTGCGAACGGGGCTCCACGGCACGGAGAACAACAGCTTAGGAGTACCGAGAACGTGGCTCTGACCACCGAGCAGAAGAAGACCATCCTCGCCGAGTACGGCGTCCACGACACGGACACCGGCTCCGCCGAGGCCCAGGTCGCGCTGCTGAGCAAGCGCATCGCCGACCTGACGGAGCACCTGAAGAAGCACAAGCACGACCACCACTCGCGTCGTGGTCTGCTGCTGCTGGTCGGCCGTCGCCGCCGGCTGCTCAACTACCTCCAGAAGGTGGACATCCAGCGCTACCGCGACCTGATCGGTCGGCTCGGTCTGCGCAGGTGAGACGCGCCGAGGGGGAGTGATCACGACGATCACTCCCCCTTCGGCTTACTGAAAACAACACCAGGGACGCACGCGCGGCGCACGGGACGACTGTTCGCCGGTCCTCGGTAGTGGCCCTCTGGCGGCAAGACCAGGGGACTTCGATCGAAGACCGGCCTCGTCAGGACCGCGACCCGCGCCCGAGCGCGCTGCGGCCCGCATGCATGACGAGGAGTTCCACACATGACGGACACCGAGGTCCACGAGACTTCAGCCGTGATCGACAACGGTCGGTTCGGCACGCGCACCATCCGCTTCGAGACGGGTCGCCTGGCCCGCCAGGCCGCCGGCAGCGTCGTCGCCTACCTGGACGACGAGACCATGCTGCTGTCGGCCACGACGGCCTCGAAGCAGCCCAAGGAGCACTTCGACTTCTTCCCCCTCACGGTGGACGTCGAGGAGCGCATGTACGCGGCGGGCCGCATCCCCGGCTCGTTCTTCCGCCGCGAGGGTCGCCCGTCGACCGACGCGATCCTGACCTGCCGCCTGATCGACCGGCCGCTGCGCCCGTCCTTCGTGGACGGTCTGCGCAACGAGATCCAGGTCGTCATCACGGTGATGAGCCTGAACCCGGCCGACCTGTACGACGTGGTGGCGATCAACGCCGCGTCCGCGTCCACGCAGCTCGCGGGCCTGCCGTTCTCCGGTCCCATCGGCGGCGTCCGGGTGGCGCTGATCGAGGGCCAGTGGGTGGCGTTCCCGACCCACGAGCAGCTGGAGAAGGCCGTGTTCGACATGGTCGTCGCCGGCCGCGTGGTCGGTGACGACGTCGCGATCATGATGGTCGAGGCCGAGGCCACCGAGAACGTGATCGACCTGGTCGGCGAGGGTGCGCCCGCGCCGACCGAGGAGGTCGTGGCCGCCGGTCTGGAGGCGTCCAAGCCCTTCATCAAGGCGCTGTGCGACGCGCAGGCCCAGCTCGCGCAGGTCGCCGCGAAGGCCACCGGCGAGTTCCCGACCTACCCGGCCTACCAGCCCGACGCCTTCGAGGCCGTCGAGCAGGCCGCGGCGGGCGAGCTGGCCCAGGCGCTGACCATCGCGGGCAAGCAGGAGCGCGAGGGCCGCATCGACGAGGTCAAGGCGTCGGTGCTGGAGAAGCTGGCCGAGCGGTTCGAGGGTCGCGAGAAGGAGGTCGGCGCGGCGTTCCGCTCGCTGACCAAGAAGCTGGTCCGCCAGCGCATCCTGCGCGACAAGGTGCGCATCGACGGCCGCGGCCTGACCGAGATCCGCTCGCTGTCCGCCGAGGTCGAGCTGATCCCGCGGGCGCACGGCTCGGCGCTGTTCGAGCGCGGCGAGACCCAGATCCTGGGTGTCACCACGCTGAACATGCTGCGCATGGAGCAGCAGATCGACTCGCTGTCCCCGGAGACGCACAAGCGCTACCTGCACCACTACAACTTCCCGCCGTTCTCCACCGGCGAGACCGGCCGCGTGGGCTCGCCCAAGCGCCGCGAGATCGGCCACGGCGCGCTGGCCGAGCGGGCCCTGATGCCCGTGCTGCCCAAGCGCGACGAGTTCCCGTACGCGATCCGCCAGGTCTCCGAGGCCCTGGGCTCGAACGGCTCGACCTCGATGGGCTCGGTCTGCGCGTCCACGATGTCGCTGCTCAACGCGGGTGTGCCGCTGAAGGCGCCGGTGTCGGGCATCGCCATGGGCCTCGTCTCCGACGAGGTCGACGGCAAGACCGAGTACGTGGCGCTGACCGACATCCTGGGCGCCGAGGACGCGTTCGGCGACATGGACTTCAAGGTCGCCGGCACCAAGGAGTTCGTGACCGCGCTCCAGCTCGACACCAAGCTCGACGGCATCCCGTCCGACGTGCTGGCCGGCGCCCTGAACCAGGCCCGCGACGCGCGCCTGACCATCCTGGAGGTCATGGCCGAGGCCATCGACCGCCCGGACGAGATGAGCCCGTTCGCGCCGCGCGTGACCTCGGTGAAGATCCCGACCGACAAGATCGGCGAGGTCATCGGGCCCAAGGGCAAGATGATCAACTCGATCACCGAGCAGACCGGCGCCGACATCTCCATCGAGGACGACGGCACGATCTACGTGGGCGCGGCCGACGGCCCGTCCGCCGAGGCCGCGATCGGCATGATCAACGCCATCGCGAACCCGCAGCTGCCGAAGGTGGGCGAGCGCTTCCTGGGCACCGTGGTCAAGACCGCGGCGTTCGGCGCGTTCGTGTCCCTGCTGCCGGGCAAGGACGGCCTGATCCACATCTCCAAGCTGGGCAACGGCAAGCGCATCGGCAAGGTCGAGGACGTCGTCAAGGTCGGCGACAAGCTCCGCGTGGAGATCGCGGACATCGACCAGCGCGGCAAGATCAGCCTGGTGCTGGTCAACGAGGACGCGGACGCCCCCAAGGCGGACGAGGCCGCGGCCGACAACCCGGCCCAGGACGCCGCTCCGGCGGAGGCTTCGGCCGAGTGACCACGAGCGTCAACGGGACGGCCGCGCGGGGGGCCGGCACCCCCGGCCGGCCGCCGGGGGGGCGGCCCCGGCCCCCCCCCACACCCGGCACCCACGGGTGCGAGGAGCGCG
>NZ_JBHWIE010000147.1:0-17439 GCF_042732085.1 Actinosynnema sp. NPDC059797 | reverse complement strand
ATGGTCCGCCACTGCTCATCGCTCAACTCGTGCCTGCGGATCACGACCCAAGATCAAAGCAGACCAACCGCACCCGCTTTGAGGACAGGCCCTAGTGCGGTCGAACCGGCGCGGTTGAACGCGGTTGGACGCGGTTGAACCAGGAGGAGCGGGTTCGGCTGGGCTCCGGGCGGGCCGGTGGCGGACCGCTGTGGTCGGGCTGGGCTGTGGTCGGGCTGGGCTGTGGTCGGGCTGGGCTGTGGTCGGGCTGGGCTGTGGTCGGGCTGGGCTGTGGTCGGACCGGGCTGTGGTCGGGCTGGGCTGTGGTCGGGCTGGGACGTGGCCGGGTCGGACCGCGGTCTGCTCTCGGTCCGGCTCTGGTCTGGTCGGGTTGGCTGCGGGTGGGGCGGGTTGAAGGCCGTCCTGGTCGGGTATGAGCTGCGTGTGAGCACGGGTGGGACCGCTGCGGTCGGGACGGGGCGCTGGTGGGCGGCGCTGAAGACCGCCGTGGCCCGGGTCGGTGAACGCGTGGCGGAGCCGTGGCGTCACGGCGCGCCACCGCCGGCTCACCCCCGCGGGGGAGGCCGGCCGGACAGCCCGGAGCCGACCGGCCGACCACTGATCGACTTTTGGGCAGCGCCCCCCGATGTCGCCTATCGTCGCAGTGTGGAACGACCGCTCTTCGTGGTCGGCGATGTGCACGGGCACCTCGCCGAGCTGACCCGCGCCCTGCACACCTCGGGCCTGGTCGACGCCGACGGCAACTGGTCCGGTGGTGAGGCGGAGCTGTGGTTCCTCGGCGACTTCGTCGACCGCGGCCCGGACGGCATCGGGGTGATCGAGTTCGTGATGCGCCTCGCCGAGCAGAGCGGCGGCCGGGTCGACGCGCTGGTCGGCAACCACGAGGTGCTGCTGCTGGGCATGCACCGCTTCGGCGACGAGAACGTCCCGGGCGCGCCGACGCCGCGCAGCTTCGCCCGCAGCTGGCTGCTCAACGGCGGCCTGCGCAGCGACCAGGACCGCCTCACCGACGACCACATCGAGTGGCTCACCGGCCGCCGGGTGCTCGCCGAGGTCGACGGCCACCTCCTGATGCACTCGGACACCCTCGCCTACCTGGAGTGGGGCTCCACGATCGACGAGGTCAACCAGGCCGTCCGCGACGTGCTCAAGGGCAACGACCTCGAACAGTGGTGGGAGTGCTGGCGCAAGATGACCACCCGCTACGCCTTCCGCGGCCCGGAGGGGTCCGCCGTGGCCGCCGAGCTGCTGGAGGTGCTGGGCGGGCACGAGGTGGTGCACGGCCACAGCGTGATCGCCGACCAGCTGGGCGTGTCGCCGGAGCAGATCGACGGTCCGCTGCGCTACGCCGACGGCAAGGTGCTGGCCGTCGACGCGGGCCTCTACAGCGGTGGGCCGTGCCTGGTGGTGCGGCTGGACGACGCGGAACCGGCCGACGAGCCGGATGCCGTCGAGCCGGACGCCGCTGAATCGGACGCCGCTGAATCGGACGCCGCTGAGTCGGATGCCACTGAGTCGGGAGCCACTGAGCCGGGAGCCACTGAGCCGGACGCCGACGAGCCAGGCGCCGTCGAGCCGGACACCGGGCGGTAACCGGCTGAACACCCCTCGGGCGGTGTGCCCGGGGTCTCAGGCCGCCGGGACGATCTCCTTGCCCAGCGGGACCAGCGACACCGGCACGAGCTTGAAGTTCGCGATGCCCAGCGGGATGCCGATGATCGTCACGCACAGCGCGATGCCGGTCACCACGTGGCCGATGGCGAGCCAGATGCCCGCGACCAGGATCCAGATGATGTTGCCGATCAGCGACGGCGTCCCCGCACCGGGCCGGTCCACCACGGTGCGCCCGAACGGCCACAGCGCGTAGTTGGCGATGCGGAACGCCGCCAACCCCCACGGGATCGTGATGATCAGCACGCAGCACACGATCCCCGCGAGCACGTACCCGACGGCCAACCAGAAGCCGCTGAGCACCAGCCAGATCACGTTCAGGATGAGCCTCACCGGTCCATCTTGCCCGATTAAGCTGCGCGCTCGTGGTGAACCAACTCCGCTGGGGCGTCGTGGCTACGGGCGGCATCGCCGACGTCGTCACCGGCGACCTCCGCCTGCTGCCCGACGTCGAAGTCCTCGCCGTGTCGTCCCGCGCGCTGCCCAAGGCAGAGGCGTTCGCGGCCAAGCACGGGATCCCGCGCGCCTACGGCGACTACCGCGACCTGCTCGCCGACCCGGACGTGGACGTGGTCTACGTCGCGACGCCGCACGTCCAGCACCACGAGGTGACCCGGGCGGCGTTGGAGGCGGGCAAGCACGTGCTGTGCGAGAAGCCCGCCACGCTGACCTCGGCGGGCCTCCAGGACGTGGTGGACCTGGCGCGCGAGCGCGGCCTGTTCCTGATGGAGGCCATCTGGACCAGGTTCAACCCGCTGATCGTCGAGCTGGGCGAGCTGGTCCGGGCGGGCGCGATCGGCGAGGTCCGGTCGGTTCGGGCCGACTTCGGCTTCCCCCTGCCGCACGACCCGGCGCACCGCCTGTGGAACCGGAGGCTGGGCGGCGGCTCGCTGTTCGACCTGGGCATCTACCCGGTGTCGTTCGCGCACCTGCTGCTGGGCGAGCCGGACGTCGTCCACGCGCACGGGTCGCTGGTCGACGGGGTGGACGCGGAGATCGGCGTGCTGCTCGGCTACGAGGACGGCGCCCACGCGCTGCTCGGCTCGTCGCTGCGGAGCCCCCTCAAGGCCGCCGCGGTCGTGTACGGCACGGAGGGCCTCGTCGAGCTGCCGGAGGCGATGTACAACCCGAGCCGCATCGTCGTCAACGGCGAGGAGCGCCGGCACGAGCAGGAGGGCGCGGGTTACGTGCCGCAGTTGCGCGAGGTCGTGCGGCGCGTGCGGGCGGGGGAGACGGAGAGCCCGTCGATGACGCTGGACGAGTCGCTGGCGATCATGCGCACGATGACGCGCGCCGCCGAGCAGGTCGGCCTGACCTACGAGGACCTGGAAGCCCGGTAACCGGGCCCGATCGGGGGTGCGACCACCTGCGCGGCACGCTCGCCCGACCGAAATCGTCGTACCCCCTCGGTAAGATCGAAGCAGGGGTCCCCTTGCGGGGGACCCCTGCCGGCTCGCCGCTCGCAGCTCCGGGCTTGCCGTCCCGGACTCGCCGTCCCGGGCTCGCAGCCCTGGGCTCGCCGTCCCGGGCTCACCGTCCCGGGCAGGGCGGCAGCAGGGCCAGCGTCACCAGCACCACCGCCTCCAGGCTCCGGCTCCCCGGCGTCAGCAGGTGGCTCAGCGCCACCCGCACGACGGTCTCCGCGACCAGCTGCACCCGCTCCGCCGCCACCCCCGGCCAGTTCCCGCTGATGTGCTGCGCGAACACCGCCGTCGCCAGGGTCAGCACCGGCTGCCCCTTGGTGGTCAGGAACGGCAGCATGTCCTCGGCGTTCGCCCCGTTCAGCACGGACTTCGCCAGCGGGTCCCGGCCGGCCAGGTCGAACGCGAACGCGATCGCCCGCCGCAGGCCCTCGACCGGGTCGGCGGCCGACGCGAGGCGTTCGCGCACGCCGTCCAGGAACTCGGCCGTCTTGTGCAGCGCGACCGCCTGGACCAACCGCTCCTTGTTGCCGAACTCGTTGTAGACGGTCTGCCGGCTCACGCCGGCTTTCGTGGCGACGTCCACCATGCGCAGGCCGCGGGAACCGTGTTCGGCGACGAGTTCCACGGCCGCCTCCAGCAGGGACCGGGTGAGTTCCGTCACGGCACGAAGCTTGGCACAGCGGCCGCGCGGTTAGAGTCGGGTCGTGCCGTTGACCGTGGGCTTCGACCTGGACATGACCCTGATCGACCCGCGACCCGGCATGGCGGCCGTGATGGACGCCGTGGCAGCCGAGTCCGGGTACCCGCTCGACGGCGCCCACTTCGCGGCGAACCTCGGCCCGCCCCTGGACATGGTCTACCGGGGTTTCGGCGTGCCCGAGGAGGAGATCCCGGCCCTGGTGGACCGGTTCCGCGCGCTCTACCCGGAGGTCGTCATCCCGGCCACGGTCGCGCTGCCCGGCGCGGCGCAAGCGCTTGCCTCGGTGCGCGAGCTGGGCGGGACCACGATCGTGGTCACCGGCAAGTACCGGCCGAACGCGGCGCTGCACCTGGCCGCGTTCGACTGGGAGGTGGACCACCTGTTCGGCGAGCTGTGGTCGACCGGCAAGGCGGAGGCGCTGAAGGCGCACGGCGCGGCCGTCTACGTGGGCGACCACGTGGGTGACGTGCGCGGCGCGAAGGCCGCCGGGGCGGTGGCGGTCGGTGTGGTCAGCGGGCCGTGCGACGCGGACGAGCTGACCGCCGAGGGCGCGGACGTGGTGCTGCCCGACCTGACGGGTTTCCCCGACTGGCTGCGCGCGAACGCGGCCCGGCTCAGCGCCGACGGGGCCGCCGGGCGTCCCGCACCGCGCTGAGCACGCCCAGCGCGAGACCGGCGGGCGCCAGCAGCCACCCCGCGGCGAACACCCAGGCGGGCAGTCCCCGTTCGCCCACGACGAACATCGCGACGATGGCGACGACACCCAGCGCGAACAGGGCCACTGCCAGGGGCATCAGCTTCGAGGTCGACACGCCCGCCAGGGTAGTCCCGCTATCGGAGGTGCCCCGGGGGCGGTGTTCTGGCTAGTCTGGTGGGACGCGCCCTGGGCACGCCCCGGGCGCGTTCGTCGTGTGGATGACACAGGGATTGGTGAGCACGGTGCCGACCGGCAAGGTCAAGTGGTACGACTCGGAGAAGGGTTTCGGCTTCGTCACCCAGGACGGTGGCGAGGACGTCTACGTGCGGAAATCCGCGCTGCCTCCCGGTGTCGAGGGCCTGAAGGCCGGTCAGCGCATCGAGTTCGGCATGGCCGAGGGCCGGCGCGGCCCGCAGGCGCTGTCGGTGCGGCTGATCGACCCGGCGCCCTCGGTGGCCGAGGCGCGGCGCCGCCCGGCGGAGGAGCTGCACGGCCTGATCGAGGACATGATCAAGCTGTTGGAGCTGAAGGTGCAGCCCGAGCTGCGCCGCGGCCGGTACCCGGACCGGAAGAACACGAAGCTGATCGCCGAGGTGGTCCGGGCCGTCGCGCGGGAGCTCGACCCGTAGACCTCAGCTCTCCACGGTGAGCACCCACACCCGCCGCGCGACGAAGTCGAACGCGCCGGTGGTGCTGGTCTGGATGCGCCTGCTCAGCTGCTGGACCTCGACGCCCAGCAGCTGGTCGTCGGGGTTCGGCAGGGTGAGCGTGTAGGCGTGCTTGGGGTCGCTGACGGTGAACACCGCGCTGCGGCCGGGTTCCTGCTCGACGCCCGCGGCGTCGCGGTAGCGGAAGTTCACGCCCCACGCGGTGTCGGCGACCTCGCCCGGCACGGAGATCTGCACCGGCTTGCCCGGGCGGACCCGCAGCGAGCCCTGGGCCGCCGGGTCGCGCCGGCAGTTCTCCGCGTCGATGTCGCAGTCGTCGAACGGCGGGAGGTCGACCGCCTCGCCGTCGGCGTAGAAGGTCACCTCGGGCGGGTGGGGCGCGGCGCAGGCCGTCGCCAGGAGCAGCAGGAGCACGGGCAGCAGGACTCGGCGCACGGCCGTCGAGCCTACGGGGCCGCGTGGCCGGTGCCGCGAGGTGGCCGGTCCCGTCAGGCTGCCGGGTCCGCCGGGCTGCCGGGTCCTACGGGGCGACCGCGGTGGGCCGGAGCGGGCGGTCGCCGCCGAGGCCGGGGATCAGCGTGGAGCCGCGCCGCGTCTGGATCGTCTGCGCCAGGCCGACCGCGAGCAGCACCGCCAGCACGGTGAACCCGATCCAGTACTCGGTGGGCAGCAGCACGCCGAGCGCGCCGCCGAACACCCAGCCGAGCTGGAGGATCGTCTCGGACCGGCCGAACGCGGAGGCCCGGGACTCGTCGGGCACGTCGTCCTGGATGACCGCGTCCAGCGACACCTTGGCCAGCGAGCTGGCCGTCGCGCCGACGAGGCCGACGACCGCGGCGGTGGTCAGGCCGGGCAGCGCGGCGGCCACGACGACGGACACCAGCGCCGCGGCCAGGCAGCCGATGACCACCTGGTCGGGCGCGCCGAAGTGCAGCCGCGCGCCCACCGCGTTGCCGAGGAAGCTGCCGACGCCCGCGGCGCCCGCGATCACGCCCAGCAGCAGGACCTGGAGGAACGCGTCGCCCTCGGTCTGGGCGCGCACCACGAACGCGGCGAACAGCATCAGGAATCCGGTGAGCATCCGGATCGCGCCGTTGCCCCACAGCGCCACCACGACCGTGCGGCCCAGGGCCTGGCGGCTGGCCTTCTTCGGCTTGGCGCGCAGCGACGCGGGCACCTCGCCCTCGGTGACCTCCACCCACGCCGGGATGCGCAGGCAGTAGTAGGCGTTGGCGGCGCACAGGGCGGCGGTGAACCACAGCGCGCCCGGCGAGCCGAACAGGTTCGCGAACCCGGCGGCGAACGCGCCGAACACGCCGCCCGCGGCCAGGCCGAACACCGTCATCCGGGCGTTGGTCTTGGCCAGGGTGATCTCGCGCGGCAGCACGCGCGGCGTGATCGCGGCCTTGAGCACGGTGAACGACTTCGACAGCACCATGCTGCCCAGCGCCGCCGGGTAGAGGGCCCAGTTGTCGAAGTTCAGCGCCATGACCGCCGACAGCAGCACGCGCAGCACGCACGACGCGGCCAGCGCCAGCCGCCTGCCGTGCTGGAGCCGGTCCAGCGCCGGGCCGATGACCGGGGCGACCAGCGCGAACGGGGCCACGGTGATCAGCAGGTAGAGGGCGACCTTGCTGCGGCTCTCGCCGGTGGCGGCGGAGAAGAACAGGGTGTTGGCCAGGGCGACGGCCATGGCGGCGTCGGCCGCGTAGTTCAGCATCACCGCGTAGGTGAGGGAGGACAGGCCGGACTGCTTGGCGCCGTCGGCGTGGGCGGCGCGGCGGAACGTGGCCACGGCCTTGCCGGTGAGCTGGCGGGTGCGGAACCAGGCGACGCGGGTGACGGTGAGCTTCTTCGGCGGGGTCGGCGCGGTGGGCCGGTCGTCGGGTGGTGGCGCGAAGCGGGCGGTGGACTCGGCGCGCGGGTCGTCCTCGTACCAGGACTCGGCGCCGCGCGAGGGCCTGGTGCGGGGCTGCCCGGTCCAGGAGTCGGTGGTCCGGGGGTCGCCGGTCCAGGGGCCGGTGGCGCGGGGATCGTCGGCGCGGCGGCCGGTGGCGCGGCGGTCGGTGGCGCGCGGGTCGCCGGCTCGGGGATCGCCGGTCCGGGGGCCGGCGGCGTGGGGCTCGGTGGGGCGGGAGTCGGCGCGCGGGTCGGTGGTGCGGGGATCGGGCCACTCGGCGTCGGGGCGCGGGTCCGGCCGGGTCCCGCGCGGCCCGGTGTCGAGCGGCGGCGGCTCACCGGGGGTCGGGTACGGCCGGGTGCGCGGCTTGTACTCGTCGTCCTCCCACGGGTACCGCCGCGACTGGTCTTCCGGCCGAGGGGGTGTCACCCCGCCAATCCTGCCTCACCGGCAGCGACCTGTCCCCCGCATTGACCGCCTCCGGCGCGACCCGGCCGGGACCTCACCCGCCGGTGAACCTGATCCGGAAGATCGTCGGCCAGTTCTTGCCGGTGACCAGGAACTCGTCGGTGCCGGGCACGGCCGCGATGCCGTTGAGCACGTTCGAGGCGGGCACGTCGTCGGGGCGCAGCCCGGACAGGTCCACGGTCGCGTCGACCCGCCCGTCCGCCGGGTCGATCCGCACGACCTCGTCGGTCCGCCACACGTTCGCCCACACCCGGTCGCCGACGCACTCCAGCTCGTTCAGCTCGGTGACGGGCCGGCCGTCGCGGGTGACGCGGGTCGAGCCGGTCTCGGCGAAGGTGCCGGGGTCGCGGAAGGTCAGCTCGTCGGTGCCGTCGCTCATGACCAGCCGGTCGCCGTCGCGGCACAGGCCCCAGCCCTCGCCCTCGTAGGTGACGCGTCTCACCTCTTCGAGGGTCCGCCGGTCGCGTTCGATGGCCACGCCGTCGCGCCAGGTGAGCTGCCAGAGCCGGTCGTCGACGACCGTGATGCCCTCGCCGAACAGGTCCGCGGGCAGGTCGACGCGCTGCTCCACCTCGCCGGTGCCGGGGTCCACGCGGCGGATCGACGACTGCCCCTCCAGGCCGGTGCCCTCGTAGAGGACGCCGTCGACCAGCTCCAGGCCCTGCGTGAACGCCCCGGTGTCGTGCGGCAGCGTGCCCAGCACCTCGAAGCCGGTCGGCACGCCGCCGGAGCCGCCGGTTGGGCCGCTCGGCGGCCCCCCGCACGCCGCCGACAGGAGGAGGACCACCGCCACCAGGAGCCACCGCACGTCCGAAAGGGTGGCACGTGTGCGCGGGGCTGCGAAGACGTGCGGCACAATTCACGGTGTGACCGCCACGCCGACCCAGCAGCCCCATCCCGTGCTCGCCGATGACGCGGCCGTCCGGCTCGCCCGCGCCGCCGCGCGGGAGGAGGCGGGCCCGGAAGCGGTGGGCGACCACGTGGGCGTGGTC
Organism: Actinosynnema sp. NPDC059797; assembly: GCF_042732085.1. NCBI lineage: Bacteria > Bacillati > Actinomycetota > Actinomycetes > Pseudonocardiales > Pseudonocardiaceae > Actinosynnema > Actinosynnema sp. NPDC059797. Next base: position 8,919 of record NZ_JBHWIE010000147.1, on the reverse strand, counting down.
GCCGAGGACGAGGCCGCGGTCACCCACCTGTTCGAGGCCAGGCACGCCGGCTACCGGGGCTGGAACTGGGCCGTCACCGTCGCGTTCGGCGGCGAGGGCACGCCGCTGTCGGTGAGCGAGGTCGTGCTGCTGCCCGGTGACGACGCGCTGGTCGCGCCCGACTGGGTGCCGTGGCACGAGCGGGTGCGGGCGGGCGACCTGGGCGTGGGCGACCTGCTGCCGGCGAAGGAGGACGACCCGCGGCTGGCGCCCGGCTACGTCGCCTCCGACGACCCGGCCGTGGAGGAGGTCGCGCTGGAGGTGGGGCTCGGGCGCGTGCGGGTGCTGTCCCGCGAGGGCGTGCTCGACGCCGCCCAGCGGTGGCACGGCGGCGACTTCGGGCCGCGCAGCGACATGGCCCGCAGCGCGCCCGCGAACTGCGGCACGTGCGGCTTCTACCAGCGGATCGCCGGGTCGCTGGGCGCGGCGTTCGGGGTGTGCGCGAACGAGCTGACGCCCGCGGACGGGCACGTGGTGCACGTGGAGTACGGGTGCGGCGCGCACTCGGAGGTCGAGGTGGAGGGCGGCTCGGCGGTGCCGGTGGCCGACCTCGTCTACGACGACGCGGTGCTGGACGTGGAGGCGAACGCGCCGGGCGGGGAGCTCTCCGGCGGCGCCGTGGCGGAGCCCACCGGTGAGGTGTCGGCCCTGGCCGTCGACCGGGCCGCGGCCGCCGAGGCCGGGGTGTCCGAGGCCGGGGTGCCCGGGGCCGGCGAGCCCGGGGCCGGCGAGCCCGCGCCGGCCGACGAGAGCGGGCGGTGAGCCCGGAGCAGGGCGACCCGTTCGGCACGGCGGCGCTGCGCGAGTCGGTGCTGGCCGCGTGGCGCGGGTCGCCGACGAGGTTCCGCGAGGACGCCAACGCCGAGGAGGACCTGAGGCTCGGCGGCTACCGGGACCGGCTGCTGGTGGAGCTGGCGCAGAACGCCGCCGACGCGGCCGGCGCGACGCCCGGCGTGCTGCGGCTGTCCGTTGTGGACGGTGAGCTGCGGGCGGCGAACACCGGCGCCCCGCTCGACGCGGCCGGGGTGGCGGCGCTGGCGTCGCTGCGGGCGTCGTCGAAGTCGGCGGACACCGTCGGCCGGTTCGGCGTCGGGTTCGCGGCGGTGCTGGCGGTGACCGACGCGCCGCGCGTGGTGTCGCGCGGCGGCGGCGTGGCGTTCTCGGCCGACCGGACGCGGGAACTGGTGCCCGAACTGGCGTCCGCGCGCGGCGGCGACGTGCCGGTGCTGCGGCTGGTGTGGCCGACCGACGAGGCGGACCTGCCCGAGGGCTTCGACACCGAGGTGCGGCTGCCGCTGGAGGTCGACCCGGACCCGCTGCTGGCGGAGTTCGCCGCGCAGGCGCCGGACCTGCTGCTGGCGCTGCCCGGGCTGCGGCGCGTCGAGGTCGGCGCGGACGCGTGGGAGCGGTCCGAGGCGGACGGCGTGGTGGAGCTGACCGGGCCGGCCGGGGTGCGGCGGTGGCTGGTGCGCCGCGACGGCGGCGAGCTGCCCGCCGAGCTGGTGGCGGGCGTCGAGTCGCGGCCCCGGTGGTCGGTGTGCTGGGCGTGGCCGATGGACGAGCCGCTGTCCGGTGACGTGCTGCACGCCCCCACGCCCACCGACGAGAAGCTGTCGCTGCCCGCCCGGCTGATCGCGACGCTGCCGGTGGAGCCGTCGCGGCGGCGCGTGCTGGCGGGCCCGGCCGCGACGTTCGTGCTCGACCGGGCGGCCGCGGCGTACCCGGCGCTGGTGACCGCGCTGCCCGCCGTGGAGCGGACCGCGCTGGTGCCGCTGCCCGGCTTCCCCCTGTCCGAAGTGGACGACCGGCTGCGCACCGGCGTGCTGGCGGCGCTGCGCTCGGCGTCGTGGCTGCCGCTGGCCGACGGCGAGTGGACCGCGCCCGCGTCGGCGAAGGTCCTGGACGTCGCGTCGTTCGAGCTGGTGGAGCTGCTGGAGGACGTCGTGCCCGGCCTCCTCGACCACGAGCTGACGCTGCCCCCGCACGCCAGGGCGCTGGCGGCGCTGGACGTGCCGCGCATGGCGGTCGCGGAGGTCGTCGACGCGCTGGCGGGCGTCGGCGGCGACCCGTCGTGGTGGCGGCAGGTGTACGAGGCGCTGTCACCCGTCGCGGACGTCGACTCGGCGGCCCGCGAGGCGATGGGCGCGCTGCCCGTGCCGCTGGCCGACGGGCGGCTGGTCGGCAGCCCGCGCGGCGTGCTGGTGGGCGCGGAGCTGGTGCCCGTGCCGGGGCTGCGCATCGCGCACCCGGAGGCGGCGCACCCGCTGCTGCTGAGGCTCGGCGCCACCGAGGCCACCCCGGCCGAGCTGCTGGACTCCGACGCGGTGCGCGACGCCGTCCGGCACAGCCTGGACGACCCCGCCATGGACGGCCCGGAGCTGGTGGACACCGTGCTGCGGCTGGTGGAGCTGGCCGGCGGGCGGCCGTGGCTGGGCGAGCTGGCGCTGCCCTCCGCCGACGGCGAGTGGCGGCGGGCCGACGAACTGGTGCTGCCCGACTCGAAGCTGCTGGAGGTGCTGGAGGCCGACGCGCCGTTCGGCGTGCTCGCCGACCGGGTGGCGTCGGCGTGGCCCCGCGACGTGCTCACCGCCGTCGGCGTCGTCGACGGGTTCACCGTGGTCGAGGACGACTCGCCCACCGAACCCGACCACGACCTGGCCGACGAGGGCTACTGGTGGGACGGGTTCGACGTGCCGCCCACGCGCGTCCTGGGCGTCCGCGACCTCGACCTGGTGGCGCGCGACGCGTGGCCGCGGGCACTGGCGATGATGGCGGCCGACCCGGCGGTGTGGCGGGCCGTGACCGAACCCGACGGCTACACCTCCTGGTGGCTGGCCCGCTACGCCACCCTGGACGGCGTGCCGCTGGGCGCGTGGCGGCTGCCGGGCGCGGACGCCCTGGAAGGGCTGTACGACGTGGTCCCGGAGGTCGACCTGCCACCGCACGTGCTGGCCGCCGCCGGCGTGCGCACCGGGCTGGGCGTGGCCGACGAGGACGACGTGAAAGACCTGCTGGCGCGCCTCGGCGACCCGGCCCGCCGGCTGTCCGACGCCCTGGTGCTGCGGGTGCACGCCCTGCTGGCCGAGGTGGCCGACTCGGTGGGCGTCGAGCCGCCCGACCGGGTGCGGGTGCTGACCGGCGCCGCCGTGCCCGCCGACGACGTGCTCGTGCCGGACCTGCCGTGGCTGCTCGGCGTGCTGCCCCCAGACCAGGTGCTGGCCGCGCGGGGCTCGGCGCCCGCGCTGGCGGAGCTGCTGGCCCTGCCGCTGGCGTCGGAGGAGGTCTCGGGGGAGGTCCTCGGCGACGGCGACGAGGTCGTCTGGTCCGACCTGGGCGCGGTGCGCCTGGCGTGCGACCTGCTCGGCGTGGACCTGCCGACGGGCACCGTGGTCGTGCACGACGACCTGGTGGTGACCGCCGAAGGCGAGGAGCACCCCGTGTCCTGGTGGGTCGACGGCGACGTCGTGCACGCCGCCGACACCCCCGAGGGCCTGGCCAGGGCCCTCGCCTGGACCGTCGGCCGGTGGGACGACCGCCACACCTTCGCCGCCCTCATCACCGACCCGACCCCGTCGGTCCTGCTGGGCTGACCCCCGGGGCGCCCGCCGCCCCGCCACGCCTAGTCGGTCAGCCGCCGCCCCCGCCACGCCTAGTCGGTCAGCCCCTGCCCCTGCTGCGCGGTCCGCTTCCCGCGACGCGCGGCCGAGCGCTGCCACGTGAACACGCCGTAGCCGACCAGGCCCAGCACCCAGCCCGACACGCACGTCCACAGCAGCGTCTGCTGCTCCCGCCAGAACACCAGCACGACCAGGAACGCCAGGAACCACAACACCGCCCCGCCGAGGATCGCCGGCACCGGGTCCGCCAACCGCGGCGGCAGGGGAGGGGGCGCGGGGAGGTCGGCTGCGTCCTGTTCTGCCACGTCAGGCAGGCTACCTCCCCGAAACACGGGTGGGGCACGCTCTGCCTCTCGCCACACCGACCAAGGAGATGAGATGGCCACCGCCGCCGACACGCCGCCACGCTCCAAGCTGGACTCCTTCTTCAAGATCACCGAGCGCGGGTCCACGGTGGGGAGGGAGGTGCGCGGCGGCCTCGTCACGTTCGTGACGATGGCCTACATCGTCGTGCTGAACCCGCTGATCCTGGGCAGCTTCGCCGCCGACGACCCGTCCGCCAAGGTCGACGTCCTCGGCAACATCCTCACGATCCCGCAGGTCGCGGCCGTGACGGCCCTGGTCGCCGGCGTCATGACCATCCTGTTCGGACTCGTCGCCAACTACCCGTTCGCGCTCGCCACCGGCCTGGGCATCAACTCGTTCGTGGCCGTCTCGATCGTGCCCCAGGTCAGCTGGCCGGAAGCCATGGGCCTCGTCGTCGTCAACGGCCTGGTCGTGCTCGTGCTCGTCGTCACCGGCGTCCGCACCGCCGTGTTCAACGCGGTGCCCGCCGAGCTGAAAGCCGCCATCGCGGTCGGCATCGGCCTGTTCATCTGCTTCATCGGCCTGGTCGACGCGGGCTTCGTGCGCCGCGTCCCCGACGCCGCCGGCACCACCGTCCCGGTCGGCCTCGGCATCAACGGCTCCATCGCGTCCTGGCCCACGTTCGTGTTCGTGGTCGGACTGGTGCTGACCGCCATCCTCGTCGCCCGCAAGGTCAAGGGCGGCATCCTCATCGGCGTCCTGTCCGCGACCGTCCTGGCCCTCGTGATCGAGGCCATCGTCGACGCCGGCCCCTCGCAGGGCACCAAGGCCACCGGCTGGAACCTCGGCTACCCGGCGCTGCCCGACCAGGTGTTCGGCCTGCCCGACCTGTCGCTCCTCGGCGACGTCTCCTTCGGCGCGTGGACCCGCCTGCCCGCCATCACCGCCGCCCTGCTGGTGTTCACGCTCGTCCTGACCGACTTCTTCGACACCGTCGGCACCATGACCGGCCTCGGCAAGGAAGCGAACCTCATCGGGCCCGACGGCCAGCTCCCGGGCGTGTCCAAGGCGCTGTTCGTCGACGGCGTGGGCGCGGTCGCGGGCGGCGTGGCCTCCTCGTCGTCCAACACCGTCTTCGTCGAATCGGCGTCCGGCGTCGCCGAGGGCGCCCGCACCGGCCTGGCGAACGTCGTCACCGGCCTGCTGTTCCTGGCCGCCATGTTCCTCACCCCGCTCTACGCGGTGGTGCCGATCGAGGCCGCGGCGCCCGCCCTGGTGATCGTGGGAGCGCTGATGATCGCCCAGATCAGGGAGATCGACTTCACCGACTTCTCCGTCGGCCTCCCCGCGTTCCTCACCATCGTGATCATGCCGTTCACCTACTCGATCGCCAACGGCATCGGCGCGGGCTTCGTCAGCTACGTGCTGTTGCGGGCGCTCACCGGACGGGCCCGCAGCATTCACCCCCTCATGTGGGTGGTGGCGGCGGCGTTCGTCGTCTACTTCGCCATCGGCCCCATCCAGGCCCTGCTGAACGGCTGAGGGCCGGCGTCGGGCGATCCGGCCCACTTCACCAGGACGGGAAGCGAGATCGTGAGGTATGCTAACTACGTGACGGAGATCGAGGTCGAGACCGGACTGGCGAGCCGACTGCGGCTGGCAGTGGTCCGGCTCAACCGACGGCTCCGCGCCCAGCGGGTGAACTCCACGATCTCGCTCACCCAGGTGTCCGCCCTGTCCACGCTGCACAAGTGCGGACCGCTGACACCGGGCGAGCTGGCCGCCAGGGAAGGCGTCCAACCACCCTCCATGACCAGGGTGATCGCCGCCCTGGAGGAGTACGGGTTCGCCACCCGCCGCCCCCACCCCACCGACGGCCGCCAGGCCATCGTGGAACTCACCGAGGCGGGCCTGGGCTACATCAACGAAGAGGTGTCCGCCCGGGAGGCCTGGCTCGACAAGCGCCTGGCCGAGCTGACACCGGAGGAACGGGGCGTGCTCTCGCGCGCCGCCGGGATAATCGACAGGATGGCGGGGCAGTAACGACGTGCCGGCGTACGCGGGTGGTGCAGGGTCGGAGCAACTCGAACCCAACTCGACCGCACCCCCGCCGGCCGCAGCTCCGCCTGCCGCAATTCAGCCTGCCGCAATTCAGCCTGCCGCAATTCAGCCTGCCGCAATTCAGCCTGCCGCAATTCAGCCTGCCGCAACTCCGCCTGCCGCAACTCCGCCTGCCGCAGCTCGGCCTACCGCTCCGCCGGCTGCTGCTCCGCCCACCGCAGCTCCGCCAGTTGCCGCCGCTCCTCCGGCCGCCCCTCCACCGGTTGCCGCCGCCCCGGCCAAACGCGCCGGCATGTTCGCCTCCCTGAAAATCCGCAACTACCGCCTCTACGCCACCGGCCAGGTCATCTCCCTCATCGGCCTGTGGATGCAGCGCGTGGCCCAGGACTGGCTGGTCCTCGAACTGTCCGACGGATCACCGGTGGCCCTCGGCATCGCCGCCGCGCTCCAGTTCGCCCCCACCCTGCTGCTGTCCCTGTGGGCGGGCGTGCTCGCCGACCGGATGGACAAGCGCAAGCTGCTCCTGGTCCTGGAAACCGGCCTGGGCCTGTGCGCGCTGGTCCTGGGCCTGCTCGACGTCACCGGCGTGGCCCAGCTGTGGCACGTCTACCTGCTGTGCCTGCTGCTCGGCGCGGTGTCGGCGGTCGAGACACCCGTGCGGCAGAGCTTCGTGGTCGAGATGGTCGGACGCGACCAGCTCACCAACGCCGTCGCGCTCAACTCCATGACGTTCAACCTGGCCCGCATGGTCGGCCCGGCCGTCGCCGGCGGCATGATCATCGTGGTCGGCACCGGCTGGGTCTTCCTGATCAACGCCGTCACGTTCGTCGGCGTGATCGCCGGCCTGCTCCTGATGCGGCCCGCCGACCTGCACCGGGGCGACCCCGTGCCACGCGAGAAGGGCCAGCTGCGAGCCGGCCTGCGGTACGTGCGCAAACGGCCCGACCTGGTGATCCTGCTGTTCCTGGTGTTCTTCATCAGCACGTTCGGCCTGAACTTCTTCGTCACCCTGGCCGTGCTGGCCCGCAACACCTTCGGCGGCGACGCCGACGCGTACGGCCTCCTGTCCACCATGCTCGCGATCGGCACGTTCGCCGGCGCGACCCTCGCGGCCAGGCGCAGCACCCGCGGCAAACCCCGCCTGCGACTGCTGATCACCGGCGCCCTGGCGTTCGGCGTCCTGGAGATCCTGGTCGGCTTCATGCCCACGCTGTGGCTGGCAGGCGCGGCGCTGATCCCGGTCGGCATCGCCATGATGACCTTCACGACCACCGCGAACGCCACCGTGCAACTAGCCGTCGAACCCGCCATGCGCGGCCGCGTCATGGGCCTCTACATGCTGGTCTTCCTGGGCGGCAACCCGGTGGGCGGCCCGGTGATGGGGTGGCTGGCAGAACATTTCACCGCCCGCGCCCCCATGGTGTTCGGCGGCGTGGTCTCAATCCTGGCGGCCCTGGTCGGCGGCGTGGTGCTGGCCCGCCGTGGTGGGATCACCCTGCCGAAGCCCCGTCTCGGGCTGCGCCGCCGCCTTCGCGCTTGAGACCGCGCTGCCCCTGAGGTCGCGCTGCCCTTGAGGTCGCGCTGCCCTTGAGGTCGCGCTGCCCTTGAGGTCGCGCTGCCCTTGAGGTCGCGCTGCCCTGGGGTCATGCCTAGCTGACCTGGGTCAGTTCCCGCTGCCCTCAGGCCTGTGCCGCGCGCTCAGATTCGGGCCTTCCGCCTGGGGCCGCGCCTCACTGCCTCGGGCGTCGGGGGTCTCGTGCCTGCGCCTGGCTGCCTCGCGGCTCCCGTGCCGCCTCCTCGCGGCTCCCGTGCTCAGGTTTTGCCGCCGCTTTGCCTGGGCTCCAAGGGCGGCTCGTGCCTGGGTCTTGGTCTACCGCCTTCCTTCCGTCCTTCCCTCCATCGCCGCGTGCCTGTGCCACCCGCCGTGCGCCGCCTCCATATTTCCGGCAACGTTCGCCGTGTTGACATTGATCCCGGATCAGGCTTCGTTAGCTCGTTCGTGTCATCGTTATGATGACAACCGCCTTCAGGCTACCGCAGGTGCCGGGGGTGGCGGAACCTCACAATCGTGTTGTGGTGATCAACGCGGACTGGGGCCGCCTGCTCGTCGTGTGCCTGGTGCTCACCGCCGGCGCGGGCGCTGTGCTGTGGTTGGGCGGCCTGGCTTCGCCCCGGCCGGTGGTTCGGGCGGCCCTGCGCGCGGCGGTTCAGCTGGCCGCCGTGTCGGCGGTGATCGCCGGGGTGTTGGCTTCGTTGCCGCTGACGGTCGCGTTCCTGTTGCTCATGGCGGTGGTCGCCACGGGCACGTCGGCGGCCCGCGCGAAGACCGGTCGGCGCGGGTGGTGGGTGGCCGTCGCCATCCTCGCCGGCACGGGGCCGACCGTCGCGGTGCTGCTGGTCAGCGGTCTGGTGCCGGTGGAGGGGATCGCGCTGGTGCCGGTCGGCGGCATCCTGGTCGGCGGCGCGATGACCGCGACCACCCTGTCCGTGCGGCGGGCCCTCGACACCCTGCGCGACCGGCACGGCGAGTACGAGGCCGCGCTGGCGCTGGGCTTCACCGAACCGGTCGCGGTGCGGGAGCTGGTGCGCCGGCCCGCCGCCGAGGCCCTGCTGCCGGCGCTCGACCAGACCCGGACGGTCGGCCTGGTCACGTTGCCGGGCGCGTTCGTCGGGATGCTGCTCGGCGGCGCGCCGGTGTGGCAGGCGGGCGCGCTCCAACTGGTCGTGCTGCTGGGGTTGCTGCTGGTGGAGGCGAGCGCGATCGCGGTGGTGGTGGAGCTGGTCGCGCGGGGCTTGGTGCGACGGGGTTCCCAAGAAGGTGATGTTAGGCTAACCTAAGTCACGTCGCTTCGTGGTGGGAGCGGCAGTCAGTTCGGGAACAGACGAGGCCCCGCCC
>NZ_JBHWIE010000146.1:0-17555 GCF_042732085.1 Actinosynnema sp. NPDC059797 | reverse complement strand
GCGCTCCCTGGTCCTGGCCGGGGCCGAGGCGCCGTTCGTGCCGGACCGGCACCGGTCGCGGGCGCGGTTCCTCGCGCAGGTCGTCGCCGAGGCGTCGGCGCCGGCGAACACCCTCCTCGGCAACCCGGAGGCGTTGCGGCGCGCCGCGACCACCCGCGGCGCGAGCCTCGTCCGCGGCGCGGGCAACCTGCTCGACGACCTGGCGCGCCGCCGGGGCCGCCCGACCAAGGTGCCGCCCGGCTCCTACCACCTGGGCCGGGACCTGGCCGCCACGCCCGGCCGGGTCGTGCACCGCGACGACCTGGTGGAGGTGCTCCAGTACGAGCCGCGGACGGCCGAGGCGCACCGGGTGCCCCTGCTGTTCATCCCCGCCTGGGTGAACCGGTACTACGTCTTCGACCTGGCCCCGGGCCGGAGCCTCGTCGAGTGGGCGGTCCGGGCGGGCTTCACCGCGTTCGCCATCAGCCAGCGCACCCCGCTGCCCGCGCACGTCGACGTGGGGCTGGACGAGTACTTCCGGCGGGTCCCGCTGCGCGCCCTGGACGTCGTGCGCGACATCACCGGCTCCGACCGGGCGCACCTGGTCGGGGTGTGCGCGGGCGGGATGCTCGCCGCCGCCACGGCCGCCTGGCTCGCGGCCGGGGACGAACCGGGCGCGGCGTCGCTGACGTTGCTGGTGTCCGCCCTGGACCACTCCCGCCCGGACGACTCCCCACCGGAGGACGACCCGTGGTCGGAGGTCGGGATCAGGGCGCTGACCCGGCTGCTGTCCAACCGCGACGGACTGGTCGACGGCGGGCGGCTCGGCCTGCTGTTCGACCTGTTGCGCTCGCGGGACACGCTGTGGCAGCCCCTGATCTCGGGCTGGCTGCTGGGCGAGCGGCCGGCGCCCTTCGACATCTGGGCGTGGAGCGAGGACGGGGTGGACGTGCCGCGCCCCCTGTTCGAGCAGACGCTGCGCCTCGCCTCGGACAACGCGCTGGCCCTCGGCCGGCTGCGGATCGCGGGGCGGGCGCTCGACCTCGCCGCCGCCGGCCAGGACGCCTTCGTGGTGGCCGCCGCCCGGGACCACATCATCCCCTGGGAGGCGGTGTACCGCGGGGCGCGGCTGCTCGGCGGCGACGTCGCGTTCCACCTGGTGCCCTCGGGTCACGTGGGCGGCATCGTCAACCCGCCGCGGGCCGGCGCCTCCCACCGGACCGGCCCCGGCGGGCTGCCCGCCGACCCCGCGGCGTGGGAGGCGGGCTCGACGACGCGACCGGAGTCCTGGTGGGCGGCGTGGACCCGGTGGCTCGCACCCCGCTCCGGTCCCCTCGTGCCGAGCCGGGCGCCGGGCAGCGCCCGGCACCCCGCCGGAGCACCCGCGCCGGGCGACCACGTGCGGTCGCACCGGCCCACCACCCCCGACCCGCGCCACGACCGAAGGCCGTCCCGGCCGAGGAGGAACAGATGAGCACGTTCACCCACCGCGCGCCGCTCGCCGCGCTCGCCCCGGAGTCCTTCGAGCACGAGCAGGTCGTGCTGTGCCAGGACCCGGCCTCGGGCCTGCGCGCCGTCATCGCCATCCACTCCACCGCCGCGGGACCCGCCCTGGGCGGCACCCGCTTCCGCGCCTACGCCGACGACGAGGGCGCGGTCAAGGACGCGCTGGTCCTGTCGCGCGGCATGTCGTACAAGAACGCGATGGCCGGGCTCGACTTCGGCGGCGGCAAGGCCGTCATCATCGGGGACCCGGCCCGGGACAAGACCGAGGAGCTGCTGCTGGCCTTCGGCCGCGCGGTGACCGCCCTGGGCGGCCGGTACCTGACCGGTTTCGACCTGGGCACCGACGCGCGGGACATGGAGGTGGTGTCCCGCGCGTGCCGGTGGACGGTGTGCCTCCCGCGAGGCGGGGGCGCGGAGGGGCACACGTCGAACTCCACGGCCCGCGGCGTGCTCCAGGGCATGAGGGCCGCCGCGCGGCACCGCTGGGGCGCCGCGTCGCTCCGCGGTCGCACCGTCGGCGTCGCCGGGCTGGGGAAGGTCGGCGTCGAACTGGTGGCCCTCCTGGCCCGGGAGGGCGCGCGGGTGGTGGTCACCGACGTGCTGGACGAGGCGGTGCGCCGCGTCGTGGAGGAGTTCCCCCAGGTCGTCGTGGTGCCGGACACCGACGCCCTGATCCGGTTCGGGGGCTTGGACGTCTACGCGCCCTGCGCCGTGGGCGGCGTCCTGACCGAGGACGTCGCGCCCGTGCTGACCGCGGAGGTCGTGTGCGGGGCGGCCAACGCCCAACTGGCCCACCCGGACGTGGAACGGCGGTTCGCGGACCGCGGCGTGCTCTACGTACCCGACTACGTCGTCAACGCCGGTGGCGCGATCGACGCCGCCGGGGAGGCGCTCGGGCGCTCGCCCCGGGAGGGCGTCGCGCACGTCGAGAGGATCTTCGACACCACGCTGGAGGTCCTGGCGCGGGCGGAAGCGGACGGCGTCCTGCCCGGCGAGGCCGCCGACCGGATCGCCCGGCAGCGCATCGCCGTGGCCGAGGAGCGGAGGCGTCGACCGGCGGCCGACGCGTAGCCGACCCGGGAGTCCCCGGCCGGCGCGGAGCCGATCCGGGGACTCCGGCCGGCGCGTAGCCGGCCCGGGGATCCCGGCCGGCGCGGAGCCGCCACGAACGTCCTCCCGGCCGGCGCATAGCCGCCTCGGAGATCCCCCACCCCGTGCTCGGCCGCCCGTGCCGGCGTGCCCGACGCGGGGTGCGCGGTCCTCCGGGCGGCTACGACACCCGGACCTCCGGCACGGCGGTGCCGCGCGCCTTCGCGAGGTGCCCGGCCTCCGCCCGCAACGCGCTCATGGCGGGCTTCCGGGCGCCCGGGAACATCGTCACCACCACCGCGTCGTCCACCTGCTCCCACACGCCCTTGATCCGACCGCCGACCACCACGATCGGCGCGATCCAGCCGGCCGCCCGGCTCACCTTCGCGCGGTGCTCGGGCGCGAGGACCTGCGGGTCGCTCGTGCCCGGCCCCAGCACGTACTGGTCGAAGGCGCCGAGCAGCCGCACCGACCTGCTCGGCTCCATCCCGGCCAGCTCGTCCACGTGCTCGGACAGGGCGAAGGCCTCCTGCCCCTCGACGTCGACCTTGGTGAGCCTGTCCCCCATGTCGGCGAACCACCGGCGCAGCGGCGTCTTCCGCAGCGCGCCCCGCATCAGCCAGGCGTTGAACGCGTCCGGGGTCGCCGGGCCGTAGGCGCCCAGGTACGCCGCGATCGCGCGGGGCGCGGCCTCGTCCGGGTCGGGGACGCCCTTCCAGCCGGGGACCAGGTCGCCCGGCCGGGCGAAGGTGACCTTGTTGCCCTGGCTCGGGCCGTGGCAGAGCGCGCCCTGCCACGCGAGCGGCTTGAGCAGCGCGCCCCAGCCGGACCGCAACTGGGCCTCCATCTTGGCCAACCCGGCGTCCGCCGCGACGGCGGCGACCAGCTCGTCCCGGGTGAGCACCCGGCCCTCCAGCGCCGACGAGACCGCGTCCACCAGCGCGTCGACCTCCGCCGGGGTCGCGCCGAACTCCCGCTGCCACGGCGGCGAGTGCCACGTGCGGGCGGACGCGATGAGCGACAGGAAGTCCCCGGCCTCGTCGCCCTTGAGCAGGTGCAGGGTGCCGCGCATCGCCCAGGTCTTGAGCAGCACCCGGTCGGCGAGGCCGCCCTCGATGTCCTCGGACCTCGGCTCCGCCTGGCGCAGCAGCGCGGTGAGCGCCGCCGACGACTTCACCTGGGCCTGCACGCCGCACAGCCGGCTGACGACCTCCGCGCCGGGCGCGTCGGTCCGCGGCTCCAGGAACTGCCTCCGCAAGCGCCAGGCACGGACCTGGTCCCAGGTGATCGTCACACGCCCTCCCTCGTCCCGCGGTCGACAGGGTAGCGAAGCGGACCTTCTCTCGATCACCGACCGCGATCACCCCGGAACCGTGGACATCCGACGCCACCGGTCGAATACTTGCCACCCGGAAATGCGTTTTCCGATAACCGTTCGAACGCATTTCCGAGGCATTGGACCACCTGACCCGAAAAGAGTCAAGATGATGCGACACCTACCGGTGGAAGTGAAGCGCGCGCACACCACGGCCCCGGTCGACCTGGCGGCGCACGTGAACAACACCGCTTTCACGACCCGCCGGGACCCGCACCCCGGCCGGCTGAACGTGTGGGGCAACAGCCTGCCGGCCGACGCCCTCCCGGGCCGCGCCCTGCTCGCCGGCGGCATCCCGTTCGAGCTGCCGGAACCCGGCTCGGGCCCGGACAACGTCCGCTGCGGCGGCCAACTGGTGCGGCTGCCGCCGACCAGGGCGGACTGGCTGCACCTGCTGGCCACGTCCGAGCGCCGCTGCGAGGAGGCGGTGATGGTGCACTACGCGTCGGGCGCGGTGGACCCCGAGTGGCTCCGGGTCTCGGACTTCTGGCCCTCGCACGCGCACTTCGGCGAGGTGGAGGCGCTGCGCTCGACGGCGATGCACTACCCGCACCACCGCCAGGAGGACCTGGGCGGGCGGCTGTGGGCGGTGCGCGTCCCGGTTCCCCGGCGGGAGCCGGTGCGCGCCCTGAGGCTGCCCGACAACCCCGCGCTGCACGTCTTCGCGATCACCGTGGAGACGGTCCACTGACCTCCGGGGAGAACGGGCCCGCGCGGCGCGGGAATGTCCAACCGCCCGTTCCGGGCAGTTGAACACCGCCGGGGCCGCGCTTGCCGCCCGCACGCCCCCTGCTTAGCATCGAAATCCAAATCCGGCCGGCACGCTGGAAATCGTCGCCTTCACCCGGGAGAATTCGATGACCACCAGCGCGGCCGTCTCGTTCCTCCCCTGGTACGACGACCTGTGCAGTTGCCTGCAAATGGACGTCGGCCTCGTGCTGGAGCACGCGGGCTGGGACCCCGTGCAGGCGCTGGGCAGCGGCTGGCGGTTCACCGCGCCCACCGGTCCGGTCGAGTCGGTCGAGTACTTCCACCCGGCGGGCGACCGGCTCGGCGACCACTTCTGCCTGCACCACCCGGTGACGCTGCGCTGGCACGGCCCGGCCGACGAGGCGGAGGCGCACCGGGACGTCGTGGCGGCGCTGGCCGACGGCCTGCACCCCGTCGTCGCGGTGAACAACTACCACCTGCCGTTCCGGCCCGCCTACCACGACGTGCACGCGGCCCACCTCGTCGTGGTGACCGACTACGACGAGCGGGGCGACGCGTACCGGGTCGCCGACCCCATGCCGCCCGCCTTCCGCGGCGAACTCGACCGCGCCGTGCTCGCCGAGGCGCGCAGCTCGATCAGCATCGACGACGACAGCGACCCGTTCTTCGCGGGCGACCCGCCCGCGTGGCGGTGGCTGGAGGTCCGCCGGGACGGGCCGCAACCCGAACTGGACCCGGCGTGGCTGCGGGAGGTCGTGCGCGACAACGTGGCGGCGATGCGCGATCCCGCGCAGGGCCCCGCGCTCCTGGCGCGAATGCTGGAGGAGCTGCCGGACCGGGTGCGCCGCGACGGTGACCGCGCCCTGCGGGAGGTCTACGTGCTCGGCTGGCCCGCGCAGGCCGAGGCGAGCCTCCACAGCACCTTCCTGCACCTGGCCGGCCTGCGCCTGGACCGGCCCGACGTGGTCGAGGCCGCGCGGTGGGTCGACCTGGTCGCGCACGGCTGGACCGGGTTGCGGGTCTCGGCCGCGCACGGGTGCGACGTGGCGCGGGTGACCGCGCTGGGCGCCGGGCTGCTGGGGCGCTGGGAGCAGTGCCTGCGGCGCCTGGAGGGCGTGCTGGGAGGGCGGTCGTGAGCAGGCTCGCGATGCTCGGCGGGCCGCGCGCGGTGCCGGACGGCGCGGACCGCGACGCGGCGACCGGGTGGCCGGTGGTCACGCCGGAGGACGAGCGGGCGGTGCTGCGGGTGCTGCGCGGCGGCCGGCTGACGGCGTCCGCGGCCGGCGAGGTCGAGGTCGCCGCGCTGGAGCGGGAGTGGGCGGAGTACGTCGGCGTCGCGCACTGCGTGGCCGTCGGCTCCGGGACCGCGGCGCTCCAGGTGGCGCTCGCCGCCGCCGGCGTCGGCGCGGGTGACGAGGTCGTCGTGCCGGCCCTGACCATGAACGCGACCGCGCACGCGGTGCGGCAGTGCGGCGCCGAGCCGGTGTTCGCCGACGTCGACGCCGACACCTTCACGCTGGACCCGGGCCGGGTGGCCGAGGCGCTGACCGACCGCACCGCGGCCCTGCTGCCCGTCCACCTGCACGGCCTGCCCGCCGACATGGACGAACTCGGCGCCGCCGCGGAGGCCCGCGGCCTGGTCGTCGTGGAGGACGCGGCCCAGGCGCACGGTGCCACCTACCGCGGCAGGCGCGCCGGCGCCCTCGGCTGGGCCGGCTGCTTCAGCCTGCACCCCAGCAAGAACCTGCCGACGTGCGGCGAGGGCGGCCTGATCACGACCGATTCGGACGAGCTGCGCCGGGCCGCGCTGGCGCTGCGGAACTTCGGCGAGCGCGAACCGGTGCGCACCAGGACCTACGTCGCGCACGGACCGGGCGGCAACGCCAGGCTCGGCCCGGTGCAGGCGGCCTTCGCGCGCTCCCAGCTGGCGCGGCTGCCGTCCTGCGCCGAGGACCGGGACAAGGCCGTCACCGACGTGCTCGCCCGGCTCGCGGCGCTGCCGGGGCTCCGGGTGCCCCGCGTGCCCCCGGACCGCTCCCACGCGTGGCACATCCTCCGGCTGCGCGTGGTGCCGGAGGAACTGGGCCTCGACGGGGTCGGGCCGGCCGCGGTCCGCGCGGCCCTGCACCGCGCCCTGCGCGCCGAGGGCGTCCCGGTGTCCCGGTACCAGGTGGCGCCGCTGCCCGCCCACCCCGCGTTCCGCGCGCCGGGCGCCGACCTCGACGACATCGCCGACCGGTTCCCGGTCAGCTGCCACACCGTCGACAGCACCCTGTGCCTCCAGCGGCGGCACCTCAACCCCGCCGCGGGCCCGGTGCTCGCCGCCTACGCCGACGGGGTCGAGAAGGTCTGGGACCACCTGGACGTGGTCCGCGCCGTCGCCGCGGCGAGCCCCGGTCGCGGTTGGCGGGAGGACGTCGAGGGCGGTGGACGATGACCGCGGGCCCCGCGCCGTCGACGCCACGGCCAACACCACCGCCCACGGCACCACCGCCCACGACACCGCCACCTATGGCACCGCCACCCACGGCACCGCCTCGCGGTCCGCTCCCCTCCCCCCACCTCCTCCGCACCGCCTCCCGCGGTGACGTCGTCGACCGGCGCGACCGCGTCGGTCGCCACCCGATCCGCAAGTCGCAAGGGGTGAAACCGAATGCACTCAGCCTCAAGCACCGCCGCCCGCCGGGAAGACGACGAGGAGGGCGCGAGGAAGCAGGTCGCCGGGTTCTACGGCCGCGTGCTGGGCGTCGCCGACGTGGGCGACGACGACGACTTCTTCGTGCTGGGCGGCACGTCGCTGTCGGCGATGACGCTGCTCGACGCCATCGAGGAGGAACTCGGCGTCCGCCTGCCCGTCCGCGTCCTGTACCGGGCCTCGGGAGTGGCCGAGCTGGCCCGCGAGGTGGACTCCCGGTTGGCCGAACTCCGGCGGGGGGCGTGACGTGCGGATCACCCGGCCACCGTTCGGACCGCTGGAGTTCAGGCCCGCCGACGTGCTCGACGGGCGGTTCTACGCGACCGGCGACCCCCACGCCCTGTGGGCGCACCTGCGCGACCACGACCCCGCCCACCGCGTCGACCCGGCCGACGGCCGCGAGCCGTTCTGGGTGGTGACCCGGCACGAGGACGTCTCCCGGGTGCTGCGCGAGCACGAGACGTTCACGTCCCGGCGCGGCACCATGCTGTGCATCATCGACCTGAACATGCCGGACTTCGCGTCCGACGAGATGATGCCCGACACCGACCCGCCCCGGCACCGGCAGCTCCGGGAGCCGGTCAACCGCGCGCTCACGCCCCGCGCGATCGCCGCGCAGGAGGAGCCGATCCGCCGGATCGTGCGCGAGCTGCTGGAACCGGCGCTCGACGGCGGGGTCTTCGACATCGCCCGGGCCGCGCTGCTGTTCCCGATGGCGTTCACCGGGACGCTGATGGGCCTGCCGCGCGAGAACTGGCGGCGGATGTCGCACCTGACCACGATGACCATCGCCTACGACGACCCGGACTACTCCGTCGGCGAGTCGAAGGCCACCCTCCGCCAGGCGCACCACGAGCTGTTCGCGTTCTTCCGCGACGAGGTCCGGCGGCGGCAGGCGACCGACCACGAGGCGGGCGACCTGATCGGCATCCTGCGGTCGATGGACTACGACGACGAGCCGCTGACCGAGCAGCAGCTGATGCTGAACTGCTACGCGCTGCTGCTCGGCGCGAACGTCACCACCCCGCACGTGGTGTCCACCCTGGTGCAGAAGATGGCCGAGCACCCGGAGGAGTACCGCGCGGCCCGCGAGTCGCCGGACCTGCGGCGGCCGCTGGTGCAGGAGGCGCTGCGCTGGGCCTCGCCGGCCAGCCACTTCATGCGGTACGCGCTGCGGGACGTCGAGCTGCACGGCAGGACCGTCCACGAGGGCGAGCCGGTGAGCGTGTGGCTCGGCTCGGCCAACCGGGACGAGCGGGTCTTCGACCGGCCCTACGAGTTCGACGCGACCCGCAAGGCCAACAAGCACGTCGCGTTCGGGGTCGGGCCGCACTACTGCATCGGCGCCGGCCTGGCCAACCTCGGCCTGCGGCTGTTCCTCGACGAGCTGCTGGAGACCGTGGGGGCCGTGGAACCCGCGGGCGAGGTGGTCCACCTGGTGTCCAACCAGGTCGCCGGGTACAAGAGCATGCCGGTGCGGCTGACCGCGCGGGCCGGCGCCGCCCGGAGGTCGATCGCATGACCGGCCCGCGGCCGTTCCCCCCGGACGTCGCGGCCGGAGCCTGGTTCGACGACCGGTTCCGCCTCGCCGGCGCGACCGCGAGCCTCTACTGCTTCCCGTTCGCGGGCGGCACGTCGTCCTTCTACTCGTCGTGGTCGGGCTCCTTCACCGACGAGGTCGAGCTGGTGCCCGTCCAGCTGCCCGCGCGGGGCGTGCGGATGTCGGAGCCGCCCGCGACCGACATCAGGGCCATGGCCGCCGAGGTCGCGGCGACGATCGCGGCCTCGGCCACCCGGCCGCTGCTGTTCGGCCACAGCATGGGCGCGATCACCGCGTTCGAGGTCGCCAGGGCGCTGCGGGACCTGGGCAGGCCCGCCGCGCACCTGTTCGTCAGCGGTCGCCCGGCGCCGCCCATCCCCCTGCCCCGGTCGGTCGTGTCCGACCTGCCGCGCGACGCGTTCCTCCGGGTGCTGCGCGACTACGGCGCCCTCTCGGAGGAGATCCTCGGCCACGACGAGCTGCTCGACGTGCTGCTGCCGATGATCCGGTCGGACTTCGCGCTGATCGAGCGGTACGAGTACGTGCCCGGCCCGCCGCTGGACTGCCCGATCCTCGGCTGGTGCGGGGACGACGACCCGGACGGCAGCGCCGAGGACATGCGGGGCTGGGGCCGGCTGACCACCGGGGCGTTCACGCTGGTGGAGCGGCCCGGCGGGCACTTCTTCATCACCGACCACCGCGACGAGGTCATCGACATGGTCAAACGGGCCGCGCGGGGCTGAACCCGCGCGGCCCCCGGTCCTCCGCTCCCCCCGTCAGGCCGCCGGCGTCCCGTCGATCGCGGCGGCCAGCTCCCGGACGGTCGGGTGCTCGTACAGCATCGGCACCGGCAGGGCGCGGCCGAACCGCTCGCTCAGCGCGCCCGCCACCTGCATCGCCTTGATCGAGTCGCCGCCGAGCCCGAAGACCGAGTCGTCCCGGCCCACCCGCCCCTGCGCCAGGTGCTCGCCGAAGACCCCGGCCACGGCGACCTCCGTCGGCCCCTCCGGCGCGGCGTAGCGCGACACCCGCCGCTCGCTGTCGCGGTGGGCGAGGACCCGGACCACGTCGGGCGCGCCGGTCGCGTCCCGCGGGATCCGCGGCAGCACCATCACCTGCACCAGGTCGCCGTGCTCGGCGAGCGCGTTCGCCACGTCCGCGCGGACGGCCTCCGGGTCGGCCGACCCGTCGGGCACGACGGCGACCACGGTGCTGCCACCCTCGAACTGGTCGGCCGCGAGGTGCGGCTTCACGTGGGTGTTGCGCGCGTCGGCCCCGATGATGACGTACGGGTGGGGCTGGTTCAGCGCGGACAGCAGCAGGGCGAGCCCGTCCGAGGGGTCGATCAGGCGCAGGCCGCGCCGCCGCGCCGCCGCGGCGAGCGGACTGCCGGTGCTCATGCCCACGCCCTCCCACATGCTCCACGCCAGGCAGCGGACGTAATGGCCGCGCGCCGCCCACCGGTGCGCGTAGCCGTCCAGCGCGGCGTTGGCGGCGGCGTAGGCGCCGAACGCGCTGCCGCCGAAGAACCCGTTGGCCGAGGAGAACAGCACGGCCCCCGTGCCGGGGCGCGCGTCGAGCAGCGATTCGACCGCCGCGCCGCCCGCGACCTTGCAGTGCAGCATGGTCCGCAGCCACGGGACGGTCTCCCGGGCGATCTCGTGGGAGGCCAGGTCCGTCCACTGGGGAGCGGCCGACGCGCCCGCGACGTGGACCACCAGGTCGAGCCGCCGCCCCCACCGCCGCTCGGCCTCGGCCACCGCGGCGCCCAGCGCGTCGGCGTCGGCGACGTCCGCGGCGGCGTACCGCACGTCGCCGAGGTCGCGCAGGTCGGCCAGGACGGTGTCGGCGCCGGTGCGGCCCAGTTCCGCCTCCGGCGTGCGGCCGGTGATCAGCAGCCGGGCGCCCGCGCTCGCCAGCAGGTACTCGGAGACGATGCGGCCCAGCCCGCCGAGGCCGCCGACGACCAGGCAGGCGCCGCCCGGCGGCAGGGCCTCCCGGGGCACGCCGAGGTCGTCGGCGCGGTCGACGAGCCGCAGCCTCGGCGCGTGGCCGGCGCCGCGCCGGACGCCGACCAGGTCGGACCCGTACCGCGCCAGCGCCCACCGCGCGGCCTCGGCGTCGTCCGCGCCCGGCGGCACGTCGACCAGCCGGGCGGAGGCGACGGCGCCCTCGGCGGCGGCGCTGCGGACCATCGCGGTCAGCGCCACGCGGCCCGCCCGGACCTCGTCGTCGGGGTCCACGCCGAGCGCGTGCCGGGTCAGGACCGTGACGTCGGCGCCGGGGACCGCCCGGGACAGCGCGGCGAGGCAGACCATCAGGCCCGCCACCGGCGCGTCGGGGTCAGCCAGGTCGGGGTTGGCCAGGTCGAGGTCGACAGGGTCGTCGGCCGGGTCGGCGTCGGCAGGGCCGGGGTCGGCAGGGCCGGGGTCGGCAGGGCCGGCGGCCAGGTCGGCGTCGGCAGGGCCGGGGTCGGCAGGGCCGGCGGCCGGGTCGGCGTCGGCCGCGCTGCTCGCCCAGGCGTGCACCACGCGGCCCGGCACGCCGAGGTCGCGGACCAGGTGCGCCAGCGCCCGGTCGTGCTGCGCGGCGTCGAGCGGGTCGACCTCCACCCGGCACGGCCCGACGACGCGGAACGCCTCCCCCGCCGTGACGACGCCGAGGCGCGCGTCCTGGAGCAGGCGGGCCAGGTGCTCCTCCAGCGCGCCGCCGGGGGGCGCGTAGAGCAGGACCGGCCGGTCATCGGCGACCGGCGGCGCGGTCTCGACGGGTTCCCAGACGCGGCTGAGCAGCCGGTCGTCGTCCGGTCCGCGACCCGTGCCCCGGTCGTGCTCCCGGCCGTCGAACCGGCCGTCCCGGTAGGCGTCCAGCAGTTGGTTGCGCTGGATCTTGCCGCTGGCCGTCCTGGGGAACTCGGCCGCCGTCACGGGCACGATCGCCTTCGGCCGCATCGCCAGCTCGCGGGACACCGCCTGCCGGATGGCCGCGACCGTGCCGTCCAGGTCGCCGCCGCCGTCCTCGGCGGGCACGAAGAACACCAGCACCGCGTCGGTGCCGGTCTCCTCGTCGTGGACGCCGCACGCGGCCGCGCACGCCGGCCGCACCCCGGCGACCTGCTCGACCACGGCCTCGATGTCCGAGGCCGGGTAGTTCGCGCCGTTGACGATCACCAGGTCCTTCTCGCGGCCGGTGAGCGCCAGCCCGCCGTCGCGGAGGAACGCGAGGTCGCCGGTGTCGAACCACCCGTCGCCGACGAAGGCCCGGTTCGCCTCGTCGTTGCGGAAGTAGCCCAGCATCAGGGTGTTCCCGGCGACGTGCAGCCGGCCCACGCGCCCCTCGGGCAGCACCTCGCCCGCCTCGTCGACGACTCGCAGGGACACGCCCGGCAGCGGCGGGCCGACCTCGGTGAGCACGACCGAGCGCGGCGTGCCGTGCGGCACCACGACCAGTTGGCCGTCCAGGGAACCGGGGTCCAGCGAGACCGTGCCCACCGACGGGTCGTGCGCGTGCATCTTCGCGTAGGTGACGCCGGAACCGGTCTCCGACATGCCCCAGCCGGGCGTCATCGCGTCGACCGGGAGGCCGTGGGGCGTCAGCAGCTCCAGGAACCGGTGCGCGGTGCGCGCCACCACCGCCTCGCCCGCGTTGAAGACGTGGCGCATGCTCGACAGGTCCCAGCTGCCCGCCTCGATCTCGGCGCCGTGCTTGTTCACCAGGGCGTAGGCGAAGTTGGGCGCCCAGCAGTTGGTGGCGCGGAACCGGTCGATCCAGTCCAGCAGCGCCAACGGGCGCCGGATGAAGGCCTCGGTGGGCGCGTTGACGTGCTCGCAGCGCAGCAGGACGTCCCGCGCGTTGGACATCACGATGCCGCCGACGTGGTCCAGCGGGAAGAAGTTGAGCGTCACCTCGTGCTCGGTGAAGCCGTTCACCAGGGCGGAGGTGTAGCTGCGGGCGACGATCGAGCGGTTGGCGTGCCGCACGCACTTCGGGGTGCCGGTGCTGCCGGAGGTGAGCAGGTTGAGCACCGGCTGGTCGGGGTGTGCGGTGGCCGGTTCGGCGGGCGTGCCCGAGGTCAGCTCGGCGAGCGAGGCCACCCTCGGCCCCTCGTCCGGCGCCCACAGCCGGCCGAGGCCGGCGACCCGCTCGCGCAGGTCGGTGTCGGTGAGGATCAGCGGCCGGTCGAGCAGGTGCCACGCGGCGCGCAGCTTGCGCGTGACGGCGTTGTCCGACCGGTAGTCGGGCGCGGGTCCGACCGGGGTCGGCAGGAAGCCGCCGAGCACGCACGCCCAGAAGCCGGTGACGAACGCGCGGGGGTCCGCGCACTGCAACAGCACCGCGTCGCCCGGCCGCAGCCCGGCGTCGCGGAGCCCGGTGAGGGCGCGGAGGGCTTCGTCCAGCAACTGCGCGTAGGTCTGCCGGTCGGTGGACCCGTCGTGGAACACGTAGGTCGTGCCCCGCCCGGGCACCAGCTCGGCGGCCTTCAGCAGGCCCTCCGCCAGCGTGCCCACGGCGTCCTCCGGGTACACCGGTTCCGGTCCGGTGCTCAGCGCCGGGCGGTCGCCGGGCACCGGGACGCCCGCCGTCGGCGCCTGCTCCGCGGGCGGGCCGGCGGGCGCGGCGGCGGACCGCACGCGGCGGTCGGCCACCGCCGCGGCCTCCGCCACCCCGCGCACCCCCCTGGCGAGCCGGCCGAGCGCCGCCAGGTCCGGAGCCCGCGTTCCCCTGTCCACCATCGGTCCTCACTCTCCCAACGTCGCCCGGGCGAGCACCCGGGCGGTGCTGTCCGCCAGGCGGTTGATGAAGTAGTGGTCGCCGTCGACCTCGTGGTGGTCCCAGCCGCCCGTGGTGTGCTCCCGCCACGGCTCGCACAGCTCGGGGCGGACCACCTCGTCGTCCCGGCCGCGGAGGGTCGTCACCGGGCAGGGCAGCGCCCGCCGCCGGTGGCGGTGCTCGTAGCGCTCCCACAGCGTGAAGTCCGACCGGATCACCGGCAGCAGGAACGACAGCAGCTCGGCGTTGGCCAGCACCGCGTCGGGCAGCCCGCCGCGCTGCCGCACCACGTCCAGCAGGCGGTCGTCCGGCAGTTCGTGCAGCGGCGGGCCGGGCGGCGGGAGGTGCGGCGCGGGCTGGGCGGCCGCGATCAGCCGCCGCGGCCACAGCCCGAACCGCCCGCCCATCTCCAGCGCGACCTCGTAGGCCAGCAGCGCGCCCGCGCAGTGCCCGTACAGGACGTAGTCCGCGGTGCAGAACGGGCGCAGCGCGATGGCGGCGGCCCGCACCAGCCCGCGGAGGCGCTCGGGCGGGTCCTCCCGCGACCGGTCCTCGCGGCCGGGCGGTTGCAGCGCCAGGACCTCGATCGAGTCGGGCAGCCGGTCCGCCAGCGACCGGTACACCGACGCGCCGCCGCCGCCGTAGGGCACGCAGACCAGCCGCACCGCCGGCGAGGGCCGGGTCGACCGCCGGACCCACAGCGAGTCGGCGGTGAACGCCGCGCGCGTCACCGGGGCGTCCCGGTCGGGCCGGCGGAACGGGACCACGGCGTCGCCGGCCGGTCGGCGGCGCGCCGGCGCGATCCGTCCTTCGGGTTCATGTCACTCCCGCGAAAACACGCGCCACTGCGCGAAGAATGTCCGCGCCGCACAATGCGGAGCAGTTCCAGAACGGCTACCGGGAGTTCCCCGGCTTCTGGCACAGTAGTGCGGACGCCAAATCTGGACAAGGATCACACCAATGGACTTCAGCGTACCCGGAAGCACCGCCGAGTTCCGGCGGGAACTGAGCGCGATCCTCTCCGCGCCGGAGACCCGGCGCCTGGTGAACGAGGTCGGGAAAAGGGCGGACGGCATGGACGGTGACGTCCGCGACCTCTACCGGCACCTGGGACGGGCGGGTATCCTCGCACCGTCCTGGCCGGTCGAGCACGGTGGCCGGGGCGGCGACCACACCGAAACGGTCGTGCTGCTCGAAGAGTTGATCCGGCACGGCGTGCCGCAGAGCCTCTACTACATATCCGTGCAGATCATCGGATCACTGGTCCAACAATCCGGCACCGCCGAACAAAAACGCGAACTGCTGCCCCGGCTCGCTTCCGGCGACTTGACGGCGTGCATTTTGTTCACCGAACCCGAGCACGGTTCCGACCTGGCCGGCGTGACCACGCGCGCCGAGCGGGAACCGGACGGCCCGGGATGGGTGATCAACGGGCGGAAGACCTACAACCTGAAGAGCGCGTACGCCGACATCGCGCTGTGCGCGGTCCGGACCGGCGGCGGGCACAGCCGCTACGAGGGCATCACGCTGTTCGTCGTCCCGATGGACGCGCCCGGGGTGTCCGTGCGCGGGCTGCCGAGCCTCGCCGACGAGCAGTTCCACGACATCCACCTGACCGACGTGCGGGTGGGGCCCGAGGCGGTCTTCGGCGCCGAGGGCGGCGGCTGGTCGCTGATCACGCGCATGTTCGCCGCCGAGCGCAGCGGCCTGGACTACTACGTCCGGGCTCGGCACTGGCTGGAGCTGGCCGCGGCCGGGCTCGCCGAACGCGGCCGGCCCGCCGACGACGACCTGGTGGGCCTGGCGCGCCACCGGGCGCGGCTGGACGCGAGCAGGCTCCTGACCTGCCGCGCGATGCAGAACCTCGCCGAGGACCGGCCCGACATCGGCCACGCCTCGCTGGCCAAGTGGCACTGCAGCGAGACCGCGCAGGCGATCTCCTGGTGGTCGCTGGAGGCGTTGGGCGCGTCGGTGCTCGACCCGGAGGCCGAGGGCGACGCCGCGTTGGAGGTCGCGTACCGCGAGGCGCCCGGCATGACGATCTCCGGCGGGGCCTCGGAGGTCCTGCTCGACATCGTCACGGGCGCCCGGTTGCTGGAGGACGTCGAGACGGGGAGCAGGTAGACCGATGGACCTTCGCATCGACCCGGTGCAGGAGCAGCTGGCCGACGCGGTGGACGCCGCGCTGGGCCGGAGCACCGACGTGCACGCCGAGCTGGCCGCGGTCGGCGTCCCCGAGCTGGGCCTGCCCGAGCGCCTCGGCGGTTTCGGGCTCGGCCTGAGCGCGGACGTCGTCGTCAACCACCGGCTCGGCCGGAACCTCCAGCCGCTGCCCGCGCACCGCGAGACCGTGTTCGCGCTGGAGCTGCTGCCGGACGGCGCGGCGCCGGAGCCCTTCCTGGAACGGGTGCTCAAGGGCGCCGCGCACGCGACGACCATCGGCGTGCACACCACGCCGACGCTGCGCGCCGACCACGAGGGCGCCATCTGGGGCGACAGCGAGCACCTGCCGGCGGGCGACCTCGCCCTGGCGGTGCTGCGGGCGGTGGCGCCGGGCGGCGACACCCGCTGGTACCGCGTCCCCCTCGGAGGGGCCGCCGCGGTGTCGCGCGACAGCGCGCTGCTGGGCGTCGCCGGGCAGCGCGTCCACTTCACCGGCGCGCCGGCCACGCCGGTCGAGGTGGACGACGGCCGGTGGCGCACCGCCCTCGACGCGGCCCGCACCCGGCAGGCCGCGGTGCTGCTCGGCATCGCCGAGCACGCGCTCGACACGGCCCGCTCGCACGTCAACAAGCGCATCCAGTTCGACGAACCGCTGGTGCGGCGCCAAACCGTCGCGCACCGGCTCGCCCGGCTCGTCGGCCTCGCGGACGGCTGGTGGCTGCTGCTGCACCAGGCGGCGTGGCGGCACGACCGCGGGGTGGACTGCGCCGCGGACGCCGCGCAGGTGCTGGCGACCGCCGCCGAGCACGCGCTGCTGTCGACGCGGCTGGCGTTGCAGCTGCACGGCGTGCGGGGGATGCTCGCGCACTCCGCCGCGGCCACCGCGTACCGGCTCGCCTCGGTCGAGGCGACCCGGATGGGCCCGGTGGGCCGGTTGTGGCGCGAGGCGGGCGCCGCCCACCTCGCCGCGCCGCACGCGGCCCCCGGCCTCGGGGAGTGAACACCGGGGCGGCGGTCGGGAGAAGGGCCGAGGTCTCGGATCCCCTTCTCCCGCGCCACTTCGCGCTCCTGGGCGTAACCGGTCTCCCGGAGTACGGTGCCGCGCGTGAGCGCATCGATCCGACCGGCCACGTCCTTCGCCGACCTCGCCGTGATCCTCGGCCCCAAGAAGCCGGACGCCACCGTGTGCTGGTGCCTCAGCCACCGCGTCGACGCCAAGACCAACAAGGCGCTCGTCGGGCCCGAGCGCGGCGAGTACGTGAAGAAGCTGACCAGGCGCAAGGTCGCGCCGGGGGTCCTCGCCTACGACGGTGACGACGTCGTGGGCTGGGCGGCGGTCGCGCCGCGCGCGGACCTGCCGTTCGCGCGGTCGCGCAAGATCCCGCACGTCGACGACCGGCCGGCCTGGTCGGTGTGGTGCTTCCGGGTCCGGCCCGGGCACCGCGGCCGCGGCATCGCCCACGCGCTGCTGGAGGGCGCCGTCGACTTCGCCCGGGAGCACGGCGCGCCGGTCCTGGAGGGCTACCCCGTGGACAACAAGGGCGACAAGGTCGACCTGACGCTCGCCTACGTCGGCACCCGCAAGCTGTTCGAGTCCGCCGGGTTCTCCTTCGCCGGCGACACCACGGCGTCGTCCGGCGGGTTCCCGCGCGTGATCATGCGCCGGGAGCTCTGACACCGGGATCCCGGCGCGCGGGAGCCCGGCGGGGTGGACTGCCGCCCGTCCC
>NZ_JBHWIE010000145.1:12692-17563 GCF_042732085.1 Actinosynnema sp. NPDC059797 | reverse complement strand
GCCAGCACGACGTGCCGGGTCCGCTCGGGCCACAGCGCGACCGCGAGGCCGCGCGCCAGCCGCACCACCTCCCGCGCGGCCGGCGCCGGGCACCCGCAGTCGCACGGCGCGCCGCAGGAGCACAGGACCACGTCGGAGCCCCGGGCCGCCGCCGCGAGCACCCCGGCGACGGCCCTGCCGCGGTCGGCGTCGGCGAGGAACACGCGGGTCGCGGTGCCCGGCACGCCCGACACCAGCGCGCCGAGGTCCTCGAAGGTCCACGAGCCGTCGGCGGTCGTGATCGCCGGCCCGCTCGCGCTGGCGGGCAGCTCGGCGGGCGCGTCCAGGGCCTCGGCCCGGAGCGGCACGAGGTGCGCCTCGACCTCGGCCCGGTCCAGCAGTGCCAGTTCGGACACGCGCAGGCCGGGGTCCCCGACCCACTCCGCGACCGCGTTGGCGAAGTGGCGCATCAGCTGCTCCACCTCGTCGTGGTCGAACAGGTCGGTGTCGTACTCCACCCAGGAGACCAGCTCCGCCCCGCGCTCCTCGACCTCGGTGATCGTGTCCAGCCGCCCGCGGTTGCGCGGCACGTCGAACGGGGTGACCGAGGCCGAGCCCCAGGTGGCGTCGCTCGCGGGTTGGCCGCTGGTGAGGAACAGGTGCTGGACGAGGGCGTTGCGGGACGGGTCGCGCCGGGGCGCGACCAGCTCGACGATCCTGCCCAGCGAGACCTGGCCGTGCTCGATCGCGTCCTCCGCCGTGGTCGCCGCGCGGTCGACGAGTTCGAGCAGCGTCGGGTCGCCGGTGAGGTCCAGGCGCATCGGCAGCGTGTTGGTGAACTGCCCGACCACGCCCTCCAGCTCGGACCGGGCGCGGTTGGCGGCGAGCGTTCCGAACACCAGGTCGTGCTGCCCGGTGTAGCGGCTGACGGTCGCGGCGAACGCGGCGAGGGTCAGGGTGTAGAGGCTGACGTTGTGCTCGCGGCAGAAGGCGGTGATCCGCGTCCGCAGGCCGGCGTCGGCGAGGGGGAACCGGGCGCGCGTCCCGCTCACCCCCTTGATCGCGGGCCGGGCGCGCCGCGCGGGCAGTTCGAGGACCGGCGCCACACCGGCGAGCCGTTCGCGCCAGTGCTCGACGTCGTCGTCCAGGTAGCCGGAGTCGAGGAGCCCGCGCTCCCACTCGGTGAAGTCGGCGTACTGCAGCTCCGGCTCGTCCAGCGGCGACGGCAGGCCGGCCGCGAACGCCTCGTACAGCCGCCCCAGCTCGGCGAAGACGACGCGCCCGGACAGGCCGTCGCACACGAGGTGGTGCAGCGTCACGACCAGCACCCGGTCGTCCGGCGCGACCGAGACGAGCAGCGCGCGGGTCAACAGCTGCGCGGTCAGGTCGAGGGGTTCCTCGATGAACCCCGTCACCAGCCGGGCCAGGGCCTCCTCGCGGTCCTCGGCGGGCACGTCGGCCACCGACCGGCGCAGGAAGGACATCGGCGTGCCCGGCGGGAGGACCCGCTGCACGGGTCGGTCGCCGACGACGGGGAACACGGTGCGCAGGGCCTCGTGGCGGCGCAGGACCTCCCGCACCGCGCGCTCCACCGCGCCGGTGTCGAGCGCGCCGCGGACGCGCACGGCCAGGGCCTCCGTGTAGAGGCTCTGACCGGGGTCGATCTGCTCGGTGAACCACAGCTGCTGCTGGGTGTGGGAGAGCGGGGTGATCTCCGGGCCGGGCGACTCCTCGGCGCCCTGGCCGGTGACCTCGTAAGTCGACGACACCTGAAGCCTCCGCAATCGGTTTCCGGCCCGGTCGGGCGACCCGGTGCGGGCCCTGACGACCGCGGGCGCGCGCCACCCGCGTGACGGGCACGCGGGCGAACGCGGAATGGTTGATCCCCGTCGAACGGGTGGAGCACATCATAAGAACGGGTTTTGCACCCGTCCATTCGAACCGGTCGGATCGGCGGTCGACGGGAAAAGCCCGCGGCCACCGGCAAATGCGTTCACCGGGCGGGCCCCCTGAACGCCCGCGCGCCTTGACCGGCGCACCGACCTGGGCGACAGTGGTCCACGTCGGACGGTCCGACCCGCGAACACGGGATTTCCGTTCCCCGTCAACGCCATCCAACCCAGGATTCGCGAACGGTCGCCTGAAGGAGTCGCGCGATGACTCGGCCCCTCATTCCCGTGGTAGAGCCGTACGTGCTGCCCCGTCCGGACGAAATCCCCGACAGCACCGCGCCGTGGACCGTCGACCCGTCCCGCGCGGCCCTGCTCGTCCACGACATGCAGGAGTTCTTCCTGCGCGGTTTCCCGGACACGGCGTCGCCGCTGCGGGCGCTCAAGGCCAACTGCGCGCGGTTGCGCGACGCGTGCCGCGCGGCCGGCGTCCCCGTCGCCTACACCGCCCAGCCCGGCGGGATGACCCGCGAGCAGCGCGGGCTGCTCGACGCCATCTGGGGACCCGGCATGTCCACCGACCCCGCCGACCGCGCCCTGGCGCCGGAACTGGCGGCGGCGCCGGGGGAGAAGGTCGTCACGAAGTGGCGCTACAGCGCGTTCCACGCCTCGGACCTCGCCGAGTGGCTGGCCGCGCACGGGCGCGACCAACTGGTCCTCTGCGGGGTGTACGCGCACATCGGCGTCCTCGCCACCGCGGTCGACTCGTTCAGCCGGGACGTCGAGACGTTCCTGGTCGCGGACGCGGTCGCGGACTTCTCCGCCGTCCACCACGCCCGCGCCCTGGAGCACGCCGCGCGGACCTGCGCCGTGGTCGTGCCCACCGAGCGGGTGCTGGCCGCGCTCGCACCCACC
The DNA here is from genome assembly GCF_042732085.1 of Actinosynnema sp. NPDC059797. Lineage (NCBI taxonomy): Bacteria > Bacillati > Actinomycetota > Actinomycetes > Pseudonocardiales > Pseudonocardiaceae > Actinosynnema > Actinosynnema sp. NPDC059797. The sequence goes on along the minus strand of NZ_JBHWIE010000145.1, from coordinate 14,780 downwards.
CCAGCGACGGAGAGGGCGCTCCTGTGACCGCACGCCACCTTGACCCGTCGATCGCCAGGATCCTCTCCGAAGAACCGCCCGCGTTCGCCTTGGTCCACCGGCCCGGCATGTCCGGCGCCGGCACCGTGGAAGTCCTGTGTGGACGGTCCACTTCGCACGCCAGCCTCGCCGAGGTCTCGGCGAGCCGCGACGCCCTCGGCCCGGCCGGTCACCGCGGCGAGGTGCTCCTGCTCATCCCGTTCCGGCAGGCCGCCGAACGCGGGTTCGAGGTCGTGGACGACGGGGCCGAGCTGATCGCGGTGGAAGTCGAGTCGCACACCTCGCTCGCCCTGGCCGACCTGCTCGACGAGCTGCCCGACGAGGACGTGCGCGTCGAGGACGGCCGGTTCGAGACCGACGCCGACGTGTACGCGCGGCAGGTCCGGGCGGTCATCGACGAGGAGATCGGGCGGGGCCAGGGCTCCAACTTCGTCGTCAGGCGGTCCTACACCGGCCGGCTCGTCGACTACGACCTGCGCAAGGCGCTCACCCTGTTCCGGCGGCTGGTCCAGGTCGAGAACGGCGCGTACTGGACGTTCCTCGTCCACACCGGCGACACCGTCCTGGTCGGCGCGAGCCCCGAGCGGCACCTGAGCTGCCGGGACGGGCTGGCGGTCATGAACCCGATCTCCGGCACCTACCGCTACCCGCCGACCGGCCCGGACGTGGACGAGCTGGTCGCGTTCCTCAACGACCGCAAGGAGACCGACGAGCTGAACATGGTCGTGGACGAGGAGCTGAAGATGATGGCCCGCGTCTGCGACGACGGCGTGCGGGTGACGGGGCCGTTCCTCAAGGAGATGGCGCACCTCGCCCACACCGAGTACTACGTCCAGGGCCGCACGTCCCGCTCGTCGGTCGACCTGCTCCGCGAGACGCTGTTCGCGCCGACCGTCGTCGGCAGCCCGCTGGAGAACGCCTTCCGGGTGATCGCGCGCCGGGAGCGGACCGGGCGCGGCTACTACAGCGGGTGCGTGGCGCTGATCGGCCACGACCGGACCGGGCGCGAGACGCTGGACTCGGCCATCCTCATCCGCACCGCCGAGATCGACGGGAAGGGCCGGATCGACATCGGCGTCGGCGCGACGCTGCTGCGCCACTCCGACCCGACGAGCGAGGTCGCCGAGACCGAGTCGAAGGTCGCCGGGCTGCTCGGCGTGCTGGCGGACGGCGTCGCGCCCGCGCGGTCGGACGAGGCCCCGGCGGGCCCCGACCGCGGCCTGGCGATGCGCCCCCGGGTGGTGTCCGCCCTGGTCGCGCGCAACTCGCGGCTCGCGTCGTTCTGGTTCACGCCGGACGACGAGCGGCGGTCCCGCCTGCCGCGGTTCGACGGCCGCCGCGCCCTCGTGCTCGACGCCGAGGACGCGTTCACGTCCATGCTGGCCTACCAGCTCCGCTCGCTGGGGCTGGAGGTCGAGGTGCGCGACGTCCGCGACGACTCGCTCCTCGCGGAGGACCTGCGCGACCACGACCTCGTCGTGCTCGGCCCCGGCCCCGGCGACCCCCGGGACGTCGCCGACCCGAAGATGGCCCGCCTGCGGCAGTTGCTCCTGCGCGTCCGCGGCGACGGGCTCCCGCTGCTCGCCGTCTGCCTCGGGCACCAGGTCCTGTGCTCCTACCTCGGCCTGGACGTCCTGCGCCTCGACACCCCGGACCAGGGCGCGCAGCGCGAGGTGGAGCTGTTCGGGAGCAAGCGCAGGCTGGGTTTCTACAACACGTTCGTCGTCACGTCCCCGGTCGACCGGCTGCGCGTGTGCGGCGCCGACCTGGAGGTGGACCGGGACCCGGCGACGGGGCACGTCCGCGCCCTGCGCGGTCCCGGGATCCGGTCGGTGCAGTTCCACCCCGAGTCGATCCTGACGCGCTGCGGGGTGGACCTGCTCGCGGACTGCGTGGGCGGTCTGCTGCCGGTGCGGCACGGTGGTCTGGAGGTCAGGTGATGGAGTTGGTGGAGATCGGGGCGCCGCGGTCCGACCTGGGGGCGTTCGACGACCCGCCGCCGGACCCGATCGCGCTGTTCGCGGCGTGGTCGGCGCACACCGGCGAGGC
>NZ_JBHWIE010000145.1:0-12682 GCF_042732085.1 Actinosynnema sp. NPDC059797 | reverse complement strand
GCGCTGGCCACCGTCGACCGCGACGGCAGGCCGTCGAACCGGATGATCCGGCTGCTGCACGTCACCGACCGCGGTTTCGTGTTCAGCAGCCACCTCGGCAGCCAGAAGGGCCGGGACGCGCGGGACACCGGCGTCGGCGCGGCCGTGTTCCACTGGCCCGAGGTCGGGCGGCAGGTCACCCTGTCCGGCGAGCTGCGGATCACCGACGACGCGGTGTCGGACCGGCTGTGGGCCGAGCGCGACAGCTCCACGTACCCGATGTCGGTCGCGACGGTGCAGAGCGCGCCCCTGGAGGACGAGGCCGGGCTGCGCGCCCGCGCCGAGCGGCTGGCGCTGTCCGGGTACCCGCTGCCGCGCCCGGCGACCTGGGTGGGCTTCGAGCTGGCGCCGTCCGCGGTCGAGTTCTGGCACGTCGGCACCGGGCGCCTGCACCGGCGGCTCCGCTACGACCTGCGCGACGGCGCGTGGAGCGCGCGGAGGCTCCAGCCGTGACCGCGACCGAGGAGGACCTGAGGGCGCGCAACGGGGCCGCGGTCGAGCGGTACCTGCGGACGGGCCTGGCCGAGCGCCTGGAGCGCCACCTGCTCTACACCGACGACGGCTCCGCCGCCCTGTGGTTCACCGACGTCGGCCGGCCCATCGTCGTCCAGGGGCGGGAGGACCTGCGCCGGCACGGCGAGCTGTCCGTGCGCGTCCTGCCGGACTGGTCCTGGTCCGACGTCTCCGTCATCGAGACCCTGGACCCGAACGTGATCTGGGTGGAGTGCCGGGGCGCGGGCGCCATCCGCTTCCCCGGCTACCCCGAGGGCCGCTACGAGAACCACTTCCTGCTCTGCTTCGACCTGGTGGACGGGCTGATCGCGCGCAGCCGCGAGATCAGCAACCCGGTCGAGCAGATGCGCGCGCTGGGCATCGAGGTGCCCCGGATCGAACGCGGCTGGATACCGGCCCGGGACCGCGACGGGGCGCACACCGGGTGACCGGACCGACCGAACGGCGAGGAGTCGAGTGTGGACGTGCAGACCGACCACCTGCGGAGGACGTTGGAGACGCTTGTCGCGCCGTTCCGCGCCTACGCGCTGTACGCGGCCGTGAAGCTCGGGGTGCCCGACCGCATCCGGGACGGCTACCGCCTGCCGGACCCGCTCGCCGAGGCGACCGGGAGCCACCCGCCCTCGCTGCGGCGGCTGCTGCGCGCCCTGTCCTTCCAGGACGTGCTGGCCACCGACGACTTCGAGGAGTACCGGCTCACGGCGGCGGGCGAGATGCTCTGCCGGGACCACCCGTCCCACCTGCACGAGCTGGTCCTGCTCTACGGCGAGCAGGCATACCCGTCGTTCGCGCACGTCGTGCACTGCCTGCGCACCGGCGAACCGGGGTTCCCGCTGGTGTTCGGCGCGACGTTCCTGGAGTACTACAAGCAGGACGCCGAGGCGGGCCGCGTCTTCGACCGGGCGATGGCGGCGGGCACCGCGTTCTTCAAGGCGGTGCCGGCGGCGGTCGACCTGCCCGGGGACGTGACCGTCGTCGACGTGGGCGGCGGGGACGGCTCCCTGCTGGAAGCGCTGCTCACCGCGTCGCCGACGATCCGCGGCGTGCTGGCGGAGGAGCGGGTCGACGCCGGGCTGGCCCGGTTCGCCTCCTCGCCCGTGGGCGACCGGTGCGAGGTCGTGCGGACCGACTTCTTCACCTCGGTCCCGGCGGGGCACGACGTCTACCTGCTGTCCCGGATCCTCCACGACTGGGACGACGACGACTGCGCCCGCATCCTCACCGCGTGCCGCAAGGCCATGAGCCCCGGCGGCACCCTGCTGGTCGTCGAGCGCGTGATCGGCCTGCCGGACTCCCGGTCCCTCGCGATCGACTGGGACCTCCACATGCTGGTCAACACCGGCGGCCTGGAGCGCACGCTCGCCGAGTACCGGGCGCTGCTGGAGCAGACGGGGTTCCGGTACGAGTCGAGCGCGCCGCTGCCGCAGGACGTCATGGTCCTGCGCTCGGTCGCGGTCTGAGGGCCGGTGCGGTGGCGGGAGGGGTCACGCCGTGGCGCGGCCGCCGTCGAGGTCGTCGAGCCGTCCCGCGCGGCGCAGCCGGTTCACCCACGCCTGCGCCGTGTAGCGGGGCACGCCGTAGTGCCGCGCCAGCTTCCCGACGCTCCTGGTCCGCCGGATGACCTCCTCGACCTCGTCCGCCTCGGGCATCCGGCGGTAGGGGCGCTCCTGCGCCGGCTGCGCGTCCGCCGGGCGCGCGTCCGCCGGGCGCGCGTCCGCCGGTCCCCCTGCGCGCGACCGCCCGGCCGCGGAGGCGTCGGCGGTGCCCCGCGGGGAGCGCACCGTCGCGGACACGGCGTTGCCCAGGGCCTCGGCGAGCAGCGCGAAGTCGATGTCGCGGGCCACCTCGGGCGCGATCGGGCCGCCGTCGGCCGCGCCCACCGTGAGCTCGACGATCCGGGGCGTGCCGCTCTCGTCGAGCTGCATCACGGCGCTGATCTTGGGCAGCGCATCGCTCACCTGGTCGTGCGCCTGGATGGTGATCGAGTACTTTCGGCCCATGACGGCGCACTATACTGCCGTTGAAGCGTGTTGACGCGTCGGAACGCGTCCCCGAAGTCTTCACGACACCCCTGGGATCGGGCAGTTGAACACCCGAGCGGGGGTGGACGCACCGTGCTCCTGCGATAACCTGGCGTCACCGTTGTAGCAGTCGGTTCACCACTGTTGACACACTACACAGTCTGCGATGGAGCATGTGTAGTGTGTCCCTCCACTTGATTCGCCGGACGATGCCTTCTCGCCATCGTCGCACCGGGGATGCCGGGGATGCCTCAGCCAGGCGTGCGGGCAGCCGTGGAACCGAACGAAGGGACATCCGATGCCAACGCGAAGCTCCGGGGAGCAGGAGCACACCGCAACCGCCCCGCCCGGGGGCGACCAGCCCGCGCCGGGGGACCCGCGACCCGGGGGACCGGGCGAGGACCCGAACGCGGCCGGGGCCGGGCGGCGGAAGTCCGTGCTGTTCCGCAACCGCGACTTCGGGCTGCTGTGGTCCGGCGAGACGGTGAGCCTGCTGGGCAGCGAGGTCAGCGTCATCGCGCTGCCGTCCCTCGCGGTGCTGGCCTTCGGGCAGGGCGCCGTCGGCGTCGGCCTGCTGGTCGCCCTCCAGTGGCTGCCCTTCGTGGTCCTCGCGCCGATCCTGGGCGTGCTCACGGACCGGCTGCGCCGGCTGCCGCTGATGCAGGTCGCCAACGTCGCGCGCTTCGTCATCCTCGGGTCGCTGCCGCTGGCCTGGGTGCTCGGCGGGCTCACCATCGGCCACCTGTACGCGGCGGCCCTGCTCAAGGGCATCTTCGACGTGGTCTTCCAGCTCGCCTACCAGGCGTACCTGACGCAGTTGCTGCCCCGCGAGGACTTCCTGGACGGCAACGCCAAGACCCAGCTGAGCCGCTCGCTGTCGATCGTCTTCGGGCGCAGCGTCGGCGGCGCCCTGGTCGGCCTGCTCGGCGCCGCCCGCGCGATCACCGTGGACGCCGTGTCGTACCTGGTGTCCTTCGTGGCGCTCACGCGGATCAAGGCGAAGGAGCCGGAGGCCGCCCCGAGCGGCCGTGGCCTCGCCGCGACGCTGGCGGACCTGCGCTCCGGCCTGGCGATCACCTTCGGCAACCGGCTGCTGCGCTACCTGACGCTGATGGCGATGTTCGGCAACCTCGCGGTGTCGATGGTGCTGGCGATGATCATCGTCTTCGCGTACCGGGACCTCGGGTTCACCCCGGCCGAGCTGGGCCTGGCGCTGGGCGTCGGCGGCGCGCCGGTGCTCCTCGGCGCGGTGCTGTCCCGGCGCGTCAACGAGAGCCTGGGCATCGGCCGCACGCTCATCCTCACGCACGTGTTGTTAGGCATCGCGTTCCTGGTGTTCCCGCTGGCCGACACCGGGGGCAAGGGCTTCGCGCTGGTGGTGGTGATGGTCGCGGAGGGCCTGGCCACGTTCACCAGCCCGATCGCGAACGTCGGCATCATGTCGCTGATCCAGCGGGCCACGCCCCCGGAGGCGATGGGCCGCATGGGCGGTGTCGCGCTGCCGCTGGTGTGGGGCGCGAACGCGGTGGGCCCGCTGATCGGCGCCGCGATCGCCGCGCTGTTCGTCAGCAACACCACCCCGTTCCTGGTGGCCGCGCTGCTGTCGTTCCTCGCCGTGGTGTGGATCCTGACCGGCGGGATCTACCGGCTGAGGGACGAGGTGCCGGAGCACATGAGGGTCGTCCTCTGACCCGGGGGATCCCGCGCGGGCGCCGGGCGCACGTCCACCACGTGACGTGTGCCCGGCGCCCGATTTTCGTTGCGCCGCAACGGCTCCCCGCTGCGCAGGATGAATACTTCATGTAGCCTCTTCGATACTTGATGCGGACTGTGCGACGACATGAGCCCTTCGCGGCGGCACGGTCTCGACGGCCTTCATCAGCCTTCATCCGCAGACGCGAGGCGGTGGGATGTCCCAACAGAGCGAACTCCTGCGACGGCTCCGCCAACTGTCCCCCGAGCGGCGGGACGAGTTGCTCGGACGGCTGGACCACGTCTCCCGCGACGGGGGCAACCGGGTCGCGCCCCTGTCCCACCGGCAGGAGCAGCTGTGGCTGTTCGACCGGGTCGCGTCCAGCAGCGCCGCCTACGGCCTCGGCTTCGTGATCGAGGTCGCCGGACCGCTGGACGTCGCGGTGCTGCGGCGCGCGATCGACGACGTCGCCGAGCGGCACACCGTGCTGCGCTCGGTCTTCCCGCACGAGCACGAGACCGGCGTGCAGGTGGTGCGGCCGTGGCGGCCGGTGGCGCTGGACGTCGAGGACCTCGCCGGGCGGGACTCCGCCGGCCAGGACCTCGCCGGGGCGGCGGTCCGGGTGGTGCGCGACGAGCTGCGCGCCGGCTTCGACGTCACCGGCGACGTGATGGTCCGGTTCAGGCTGCTGCGCCTGGCCGCCGACCGGCACGCCCTGGTCGTCACCAGCCACCACCTGGTCCTGGACCCGCGATCGGCGGGCGTGCTCCGCGACGACCTGGCCACCGCCTACGCCCGGCGCGCCGGCGCGCCCGGCGCGGGTCCGGCGGGTGACGCGCCGCCCCCGCAGTTCGGCGAGTTCGCCCGGTGGCAGCGGGAGTGGGCGCAGGGGCCGGAGGCGGAGCGCGCGGCGGCGTTCTGGCAGCGCGCGCTGGCCGGCTGGGAGGTCACGGAGCCGCCCGTCGACTTCCCCCGCCCCCGGCTGCTGGACCTGACCAGCCGGACCGCCGAACGCGCGTTGCCCGCGGGTGCGGCCACCGCCGTCCGCGACCTCGCCGGCCGGCTCGGCGTGCCGGTCGACGACGTGCTGCTCGCCGCGTTCTTCGCCGTGGTCTCCCGGCACACCTCGACGCGCGACCTGGTCATCGGCGTGCCGCACGACGTCACCGGGCCCTTCGACCCGAAGCGGCTGGTCGGCGACTGCGGCAACCTGCTGCCCCTGCGGCTGGAGGTCGACCCGGCGGCGCCCTTCGAGGCCCTCGTGCGCGAGGTGCGCGAGCGGCGCGTCGAGGCCGAGCGGCACGGCGACCTGCCGTTCAAGGTCCTGCTGGAGCGGTTGCAGGTCGAACCCGACGTGGGCAGGCTGCCGCTGGCGCAGGTCGGCTTCGGCCTCCGCGACCGGTCCGCCGGCGTCGTCGTGGCCGGCGGTCTCCGGTGGGGCGTCGACCCGGTGGACACCGGGGTCGGCCGGTTCGAGCTGTCGCTGGAGGTAGACCTCGACGGACCCGTGCCGTCCGCCGCGGTGCGGTACGCGACGGCGCTGTACCGGGACGCCACGGCCGACCGGTTCGCGCGCCGCTACCTGGACGCGTTGGGTTCCTGGACCGCCGCGCCGGGCGCGCCGCTGAACTCGGTGCCGCTCGCCGACGCCGACGAGCGGCGGAGCGTGCTGGAGGTGTGGAACGGGCCGATCGGGGAGCACCGGCCGGAGACCGTGCCCGGGTTGTTCCGGCAGGTGGCCGCGCGGCGCCTCGACGAGGTCGCGGTCGTGTCCCGGGCCGGCACGGCGACGTACGCGGAGCTGGACGCCCGGTCGGACGCCATCGCCCGCGGGCTGGTGGCGGAGGGGGTGGCGCCCGGCGACTTCGTGCCCGTGCTCGTCGAGCGCGGACCCGACCTGGTCGCCGCCGTCCTCGGGGTGCTCAAGGCCGGCGCGGCGTACGTGCCGGTAGACCTGGGACACCCGCCCGAGCGGGTGGCCACCGTCCTGGAGGACTGCGGCGCCCGGTTCGCGGTGGCCTCCGCCGTCGCGGAGCACCTGCTCGGGGACGGCCTGGTCGTCGTGGACGTCGCCTCGGTGCCCGCCGGGCCCGGGAACGCCGACGGCGCGGGCGGACCGCCCGCCGTGCCGGTGCACCCGGACTCGGCCGCCTACGTCATCTACACCTCCGGCTCGACCGGGCGGCCGAAGGGCGTCGTGGTCGAGCACCGCAACGTGACGAACTTCGTCCGCACCGTGCGAGAGCTGTTCCGGCTCACCCCCGACGACCGGGTGCTCCAGTTCGCCTCGATCGGCTTCGACGTGTCGGTCTTCGAGACGTTCGGCGCGCTGCTCAGCGGCGCCCGGCTCTACGTCACCGACGAGAACGAGCGGCGCTCGGTGGACGCCCTGGACCGGTTGCTGGCCGAGCAGCGGATCACGGTCGTGGACCTGCCGCCTGCGGTGATGGAGCTGCTCAGCCCGGAGAACTACCCGGACCTGAGGGTCGCGTTCGTCGGCGGCGAGGCGTTCAGCGGCAGGCTGACCACGCGGTGGGCCCGGGGCCGCGAGTTCTACAACGGCTACGGCCCGACGGAGACGACCGTGACCGTGGTCGCGAAGCGGTGCGAGGGCGAGTGGACCGCCTCGCCGCCGATCGGGCGGGCGATGGCCAACCACCGCGCGTACCTGCTGTCCGAGGACGGCGAGCTGGTGCCGCCCGGCGCGGTGGGCGAGGTCGCGATCGCGGGGCTCGGCGTCGCCCGCGGCTACCTGGGTCGCCCCGACCTCACCGCGGACCGGTTCCGCCCGGACCCCCACGGCCCGCCCGGGTCCAGGCTCTACCTCACCGGCGACCTGGCCCGCTGGGACGACGCCGGCGACCTGGTCTTCCTGGGCCGGGCCGACCGCCAGGTCAAGGTCCGCGGCGTCCGGATCGAGCTGGGCGAGGTGGAGGCGGCGCTCCAGGCGGTGCCGGGCGTGGCCCGGGGGATCGCGGACGCGGCCGTGGACCCGCGGCGGGGCTCCATCCTGGTGGCCTACGTCGTGCCCGAGGACGGCGCGCGGCTCCAGCTGGACGCCGTGCGCGCCGCGCTGGGCGAGCGGCTGCCCGCGGCCATGGTGCCCAACGTCCTGGTGCCGCTGGCCGAGGTGCCGCTGACGCCCAGCGGCAAGGTGGACCGCCGGGCGCTGCCGCCGGTGGAGTTCGCCGACGTGCGGCACCTGGTCGACGAGGACGACGAGGCCGACAGCACCCCGACCGAGCGCGCGGTGCGGGCGGAGGTCTTCGCCCCGCTGCTCGGCGCGCGGATCGGCGGCGAGGTCAACTTCTTCGCGGCCGGCGGCACGAGCCTCCAGGCCATCCGCATCGCGTCCCGGGTGAAGGCGGTGTTCGGCGTCGAGGTGCAGATCGCCGAGTTCTTCTCCACGCCGACGGTCCGCGGGCTGGCCCGGTTGGTGGACCGGGCGGTGGAGCGGGAGAACGCCAGGCGCGACGCGCTGACCGCCGCGCTGGCGCTGGTGGAGGGCCGTTCGGACGAGGAGATCGGCGAGCTGGCCGCGCGGCTGGGGTCGGGCGGGTGAGCGCGGGTCCCGGCGGGGTCGCGACGGCCCCGCCGGGTCGGCGCCATGTGGGTGGCGGTGGCAGGGCGGCGGTCCCGCCGGGTCACCGTTGCGAGGGCCGGCTCTGACAGGGCGAACGGCCCCGCCGGGTCAGCTCCGAGCCGGGTCGGTCGTGGTGGGGCTCGTGGCGTCCAGTCGTGACGCCTCGTCGTGGACGACGCGGACTACCTCGTCCGCGTGCCGCGCGAGGAAGGCGGGCCCGCCGGGGCGGACGAACAGCTTCAGGCCTGCCGCGGTCTCGGCCGCCCACCCCTGGAGCGCCGAGGGGCCCACCGCGGGGTCGTGGCTGCCGCACCAGGCGAAGACCGGGCACGACAGCGGCGGCGCGGGCCGGCGGTACGCGCCGATCGTCGTGACCCCGGCGCGGGGGAGGGGGTTCACCGGGGGACGGGTGCGGCCGCGCGGTGGCGCGGGTTGCCCGCCGACGAACAGGTGCGTCGCCGGCGCGCCGAGTTCTTCGAGCCTCCGCGCGACTTCGAGGGCCAGGAGCGCGCCCGCGCCGTGACCGAACAGCATCGGGCGGGTGCGGGCCGCTGAGATGTCGACAGCCACCTCGTCCGCCGCTTCACTTGACGCAGTGTCCGTGGAGTGGACCGTCCCCGGTGAACCGTGGGCCCCCACCGGCACCAGCTCCACCGCGCCGCGGAAGCGGTCCTCCCAGCCGGAGCAGAACGGGACCGCGCCGGCCGCCGGGAAGCAGTACAGGCCGTACCGGGCGGTGGCCGTCCGGAATCGCCCGTCCAGCAACGACTTCCGGTGTCCCGTCGCGTTGGGGATCATCGTTGTCACCCCCGTGGGGAACCCTCGCGCCGAGGGCCGTGTGATCGAGTTCCGACACCGTACGGGAAGCCCTCGCACGTGACCACCGCGTGAACGCCGCCGCGCTCCCCGGCATTGACCGCATGAAGACTGTGTTGCAGCGTAATGAGCGACTTCTCGACGGCGACTGTCGAGTCTTGAAGACAGTTCGTGAAGACTTCAACCCGGGGTACGGCCGTTCACGGCCGCGGGTCGCCGTGCCGCCGCAGGACGGGGAGGATGACATGACCGAGCAGGGAACCGCCCCGGGCGGCGCACCGGTCGGGGAGTCGCTGGACAGCAGGCTCGCCGACCTCACCCCCGCGCAGCGGGCCCTGCTGGAGCGGCTGCTGGCCGGGTCGGGCGTCGACCTCGGCATCCGCCGGCGGCCGACCGGCGTCGAGATCCCGGTGTCGCACGAGCAGGAGCGGCTGTACTTCATGTCGCAACTGGTCTCGCACCCGGAGATCTTCCACGTCCCCACCGCGCTCCGGCTGCGCGGCGACCTGGACGTGGAGGCGCTGGGCCGGGCGGTCGCACGCCTGGTCGAGCGGCACGAGGCGCTGCGCACCGTGTTCCGCGACGAGGGCGCCGGCCCCCACCAGGTCGTCCTCGACCGGCTCGACGTGCCGCTGCGGGTCGAGGACTGCACCGGCACCGCGGACCCCCGGGCGGAAGCGCGGCGGCGCGCCTCGGCCTCCGTGCTCGAACCCTTCGACCTCGCGCGGGGACCGCTGCTGCGCTGCCGGCTCTACCGGACGGCGACCGACGAGCACCTGTTCGCCTTCACCGAGCACCACATCGTCTCCGACCACTGGTCGCTCGACATCGTCCTGTCCGACCTCGGCGCGCTGTACGGCGAGGAGCTCGGCGCCGGTCCCGGCCCGCGCCCGCTCGACCTGCACTACCCGGACTTCTCCTACTGGCAGCGCAACGCCGTGGACCAAGAGGTGCTCCGGCGGCAACTCGCCCACTGGCGCGAACGCCTCGCGGGCCTGCCGGACGAACTGGACCTGCCGACCGACCGGCCCCGGCCCGCCGTCCGCGGCAGCAGGGGCCGGTTTCACCCGATCGAGTTCGAGGCGGACCTCGTCGCCCCGCTGCGGGAACTCGCGCGGTCGGAGTCGACGACCCTGCTGGGCGCCTTCCTGGCCGCCTACACCGGCTTCCTGTCCCGGCTGGTGCGCGAGGACATCGTCGTCGGCGTGCCGGTGGCGGGCCGGCACCGCCCCGAGACGCAGCGCATGGTCGGCTACTTCCTGAACTGGCTCCCCATCCGGGTCGACGTCGCCGACCGGCCGTCGCTGCGCGAGCTGGTCCGCCGCACCGGCGCCGCGCTCGCCGACGCCATGGCCAACCAGGACCTCCAGTTCGACGTGCTCGTCCAGGAGCTCCAGCCCGTGCGCCGACCGGGCGTGACCCCCGTGTTCCAGACCTCGCTGAGCCTGCGCGACGGCGCGCCCCGACCGCCGTACCTGCCCGGCGTCGACGTGGACTTCGCCGAGCTGGACGGCAGCGCCACCCACTTCGACCTCATGGTCGAGCTGTGGCAGGAGGGCGACCGGGTGCTCGGCTTCCTGCCCTACGACGAGGAGCTGTTCGACGAGCCGACCGTGGCGGCGTTCGCGCGCTGGCTGAAGCGGGTGGTGGCCGCCGGCGCGGCGGCGCCCGACCGGCCCGTGGCCGACCTGCCCGTGTTCGACGAGGACGAGCAGGTCCGGCTGCACGGCGCGGCCGTCGCCCGCGCGGCGGAGGCCGCACGGGCCCACTCGACGCTGCACGCGCGCTTCGCGGCCGTGGCCGCCGAGCGACCCGACGCGCCCGCGGTCGCCGACGACCGCACCCGCCTCACCTACGCGCAGCTCGACCGGCGCTCCGACCGGGTCGCCCACGTCCTGCTCGCCCGCGGGGTGCGCCCCGGTGACGTGGTCGGCCTGGTGCCGGAGCGCACCGCGGACCTCGTCGCGGCGGTGCTGGGCGTGCTGAAGTGCGGCGCGGCTTACCTGCCCGTCGACCCCGACGGGCCGCCGGAGCGGGCCGCCGCCCAGTTCGCGGACTGCGCGGTCGCCACGGTCCTGACCTCGCCGCGCTACGCGGACCGCCTGCCGGAGGGCGGGCCCGCGCCCGCCGTCCTGCGCTGGGACGCCGGCGAGTTCGCCGACGCGCCGGACACACCGGTCGCGGTCGAGGTGCCCGCCGGCTCACCCGCCTACGTCATCCACACCTCCGGGTCGACCGGCGCGCCGAAAGGCGTGCTGGTCTCGCACGCCAACGTGCTGCGGCTGTTCGAGTCCTGCCTGCGGCGGTTCGACCTCGGCCCCGACGACACCTGGACCCTGTTCCACTCCAGCGCCTTCGACTTCTCGGTCTGGGAGCTGTGGGGCGCCCTGCTGCACGGCGGCCGGCTGGTCGTGGTGCCGCGGCGGACGACCCGCGCGCCCGACGCCTTCGCCGACCTCCTCGCCGCCGAGGGCGTCACCGTGCTCAGCCAGACGCCCTCCGCGTTCGCCCAGCTCGCCCGGCAGCTCGTGGCGCGCAGGCCGCCGGGGCTGCGGCTGCGGTACGTGGTCTTCGGCGGCGAGGCGCTGGACCACTCCGCCCTCGCCGGGTGGTTCGACGCGTTCGGCGACGAGCGACCGCGGCTGGTCAACATGTACGGGATCACCGAGACGACCGTGCACGTGACCTACCGCGAGGTGACCCGGCACGACGTCGGGCGCGCGGGGTCGCTGATCGGCGTGCCGCTGGACGACCTGTCGGTCTACCTGCTCGACGACGACCTCCGACCGGTGCCCGTCGGCGTGCCGGGGGAGCTGTTCGTCGGCGGCGCCGGCGTCGCCCTCGGCTACCAGGCCGACCCGGCGCTGACCGCGCGGCGGATGCTGCCCGACCCGTGGTCCCCGGTGCCGGGGCGGCGGATGTACCGCAGCGGCGACGTGGCCGTGCTGCGCCGCGACGGCGAGCTGGCCTACCTGGGTCGCCGCGACGAGCAGCACAAGATCCGCGGCCACCGCGTCGAGCTGGGCGAGGTGCGGGCCGCGCTGGACCGGCTGCCCGGGGTGGCGCAGGCCGCCGTGGTGGTCGTCGAGGACCGGGTGGGCGCGGCCACCCTGGTCGGCTACGTGGTGCCCGCGCCCGGCGGTTCCCCCGACGGGGCCCGGGTGCGCGAGGAGTTGCGGCGCAGCCTGCCCGACTGGATGGTGCCGTCCTCGGTCGAGGTGGTCGGGGAGCTGCCCCTGACCCGCAACGGGAAGCTGGACCGGACCGCGCTCGCCGCCCGCCGGGACGGGGCGCACCGCCCGTCCGGGCCACCGCCCCGGGGGAGCGCGGCGGTCGCGCTGAGCGGCATCTGGTCGGACCTGCTCGGCGTGACCGGCATCGGCGCGGAGGACCACTTCTTCGAGCTGGGCGGCCACTCGCTGATGGTCGTCCAGCTCGTCTCCCGCGTCCACGCCGCTTTCGGGGTGGAGCTGCCGATGGTGCTGCTGTTCGAACGTCCCCGGTTGCAGGCGATGGCCGACGCGATCGAGGAGCTGGCCACCGCCGGGGCGGCGGACCCGGCCCCCGTGGTGGCGGCGGTCGAGCTGCCCGATGACGCGCCGATCGACGCCGTCCGCGCCGACGTCGCCGAGCGCCTGGCCGGCCTCGACCGCCCGACCTCGGCCCGGCCCGCCACGTCCGCGACCGATCCGGAGGTGGTGCTGCTCACCGGCGCCACCGGGTTCGTCGGCGCGTTCGCCCTGGTCGAGCTGCTGGAACGCGGGCTGCACGTGGTGTGCCTGGCGCGCGGAGGCCCGGCGCGGCAGCGGGAGCTGCTCGCCCGCGCCGACCGGCTCGGCCTGGGTGCGACGGTGGCGCGCGGGTTCGCCTCCGGACGGGTCGAGCTGGTCGACGGCGACCTCGCCGCGCCGCGCCTGGGCCTGCCGGATGCCGTCCACCGAGACCTGGCCGGGCGGGTCGGCGCGGTCCTGAACTCCGCCGCGTGGGTCAACCACGTCTACCCCTACGCGCAGCTCG
>NZ_JBHWIE010000144.1:9059-17586 GCF_042732085.1 Actinosynnema sp. NPDC059797 | reverse complement strand
CTCCTGATCAGCCCCTCGCTGCGCTCGCCGAGGGCGCGCAGGTCGACCACGATGGGCACGGTGCCGCCGCGGGCCGCGGTGAGGATGCGGCGGCGGACGGCGGGCGCGGCGTGCGCGGGCACGTCGCCCAGCACGACGACCTCCACCCAGCCGTCGCACTCCGTGACCAGCACGGGCTCGGGCGGCGAGGCGTTGAACGTGCCGCGGGTGGCGTGGCGCGGCGCCAGGACGAGGGTGACGGTGGTGCCGGTCGGTTGGCGGTCCACGAGCACCTCGTCGACGTTCTCGCGCATCAGCAGCAGGCCCCGGCCGCGCGTGGAGAGCGCGGGCGGTGGCACGCGCCACGTGCCGTGGTCGGTCACCACGACGCGCACGCTGCCGTCGGGCCGCGCGTCGGCCTCGATGTGCACCACACCGGTGCGGTCGGGGCCGTAGGCGTGCTCCACGGCGTTGCTGGCGGCCTCGTTCACGGCGATGAGCAGGTCGTACCGGTCGTCCTCGGTGAGGCCGGCCCGGTCGAGCCAGTCGTTGAGCTGAGCACGGACCGACGCCAGTTCGCCGGCGTGCGCCGGGAACTCCACTCCCCAGTGGTGGTCCGCGAGTTGATCGGTCAAGTGGCCCTCCCCGTTGCACCTGTCAGTCTTCCCGGCCTGCGTGTCCGCTACACGTGTGAGCGACGATCAGTTCGGGTACCGATAGCGTCAGCAGCACAACGAGACAGAAATGGACGTCGAGGTGAGCGTGTCGCACACTGAGCCGCGTAGCGGTGAGTCGGAAAGCGCCCTGACCGGGGTCGAGCTGCGCATGTCGGCCGATCCCACGCAGCTGTCGGTCGTCCGGGCGGTGGCCGCCGACATCGCCATGCGCCAGGACTTCGACCTGGACTCGATCGAGGACCTGAAGCTGGCGGTGGACGAGGCGTGCTCGACCCTCATCTCGCTGGCCGCTCCGGCGGCGGTGCTGAGCGCCCAGTTCGTCGTGGTGGAAGGCTCGGTCCAGGTCTCCACGAAGGTGAGTTCGCAGCGGTCCGCCCCGCCGGATCGGGACAGTTTCGGCTGGCGGGTGCTCAGCGCCCTGGTCGACTCGGTCACGACGTGGGTGGCGCCGCAGGACGACGCCTACGAGGTGCACATCGACCTGGTCAAGCGGTCGCTGGGGACGGTGGATGCGTGACCCCGTCCGAAGGGAGCACGGCGCGATCCGGCACCCAGGGTGATTACGATCACCTGGCGCCGCTGTTCGTCCAGCTCGCTTCCCTGCCCGCGGGCGACCCGGCGCGGGAGCGGTTGCGGGACGAGCTGGTGACCGAGCACCTGCCGGTCGCCAAGCACATCGCCCGGAGGTTCGGCCACCGGGGCGAGCCGCACGACGACCTGGTGCAGGTCGCGACGGTCGGCCTGATCAACGCGGTCGACCGGTTCGACCCGGAGCGGGGCAGCGACTTCCTGTCGTTCGCCGTGCCGACGATCATGGGCGAGGTCCGGAAGTACTTCCGCGACTCCAGTTGGTCGGTCCGCATGCCGCGGCGGCTCAAGGAGCTGCACCTGGCGATCAACGCGGGTTCGGCGCGGCTGTCGCAGGAGCTGGGGCGCGCGCCGACGCCGAGCGAGCTGGCCCAGCACCTGGGCCTGAGCCGCGAGGAGATCCACGAGGGCCTGGCGGCGGGCAACGCCTACCACAGCGCGTCGCTGGACGACCTGCTCGTGGCCGACGACAGCTCCATCTCGCTGGGCAGCACGCTCGGCGAGGAGGACCCGGAGCTGGAGGCGATCGAGCAGCGGGAGGCGCTGCACCCGCTGCTGGAGAAGCTGCCGGAGCGGGAGCGGAAGATCGTGGTGATGCGGTTCTTCGGCAACATGACGCAGACGCAGATCGCCCAGAAGGTGGGCATCTCGCAGATGCACGTGTCGCGGCTGCTGGCGAAGACGCTGCGGCAGCTGCGGGACGGGCTCACCGAGTAGCCTTCGGTGACGATCGTGGACACGTCGACGGGGCCGCCCGTGTGGGCGGCCCCTTCGGCGTTCGAGGGCCCGGGGGTCGGTGGTCGGGTCCTCCGCGCGCCGCGGCCCCCGGGTTCGGGGTGCGGCACGCGCACGTCCCCGCGCGTCGGTCGTGGCGGTCGCGGGGACGTGGGGTGTTCGTGGTCGAGCCGGGCCGGGCCGCGCTGACCGGCGTGCTCGACGGGTGCGCCCGCCCGGCGTCGGGCGGGCCGCGGTGGTGCGGCTAGTGGGACAACCCGGTCGCGGTGCCCGTCCACGGGGGAGGGCAGGTCCGCGGGGTCCGGTCGCGGGTGACCGGGTGCGGCGGCCGGGAGCCGGCCGGCGCGGGACGAGCTGTCGGGTCAGGCCGCCGCGGTCCGGCGGCGCGAGGCGATGATGCGGCGGCGCTCGTCCTCCCCCATGCCGCCCCAGACGCCGTAAGGCTCCTGGACGGCCAGGGCGTGGTCGCGGCACCTCATCAGGACCGGGCAGCGGGCGCACAGCTCCTTGGCGCGGTCCTCGCGGGCGGCGCGGGCGGCGCCACGCTCGTTGTCCGGGTGGAAGAAGACCGCGCTGTCGCGGCCTCGGCACAGCCCGTCCTTCTGCCAGTCCCAGACATCGGTCACGGGCTTGGGCAGGCGCGCGGTGCTGGTCATCGGGTGGACCCCCTTGCGGTGTTGCGGTGCTTGATCACGGCTTACCCGCTGTCGGCGGGCGGGCAAACGTGGTGTGCTCGATCGGATTACGGGTTTCGCAGCGCCGGGGCCACGGAGCCCGACCAGAACCGGAAGAACTCCTCCTGATCCGGGCCGATCTGCTGGACGTAGACCTCGTCGTAGCCCGCGTCCGCGTAGGAGCGGACCGCGGCGACGTACGGCTCGACGTCCGGTCCGACGGGCAGCGACGAGCCGACCATCTCCTCGGTGACGAGGGTCGAGGCCTGCTCGAAGTGCTCGGGCGTCGGCAGCAGCTGGGCCAGCTCGCCGGGCAGCTGCTCGTTGGCCCACAAGCGGTGCGCGGTCTTCGCGCCGGCCTCGGCCGAGTCCGCGTGGCAGACCTTGAACCCCGCCTGCGCGGGCTTGGCGCCACCGCCGCCGGAGCGGAACGCGTCGACCAGCGACTCGTCCGGCATGGTCGAGCAGAACCCGTCGCCGATGCGGGCCGCCAGCGCGGCGGCCTTCGGCCCGAACGCCGAGACGTAGACCGGGACGGGCTCGGGCGGCAGCGTGTAGAGCCGCGCGTTCTCGACCGTGTAGTGCTTGCCGCGGTGGGTGACCTGCTCGCCCGTCCAGAGGGCGCGCATCACCTCGACGGCCTCCTCCAGCATCTCCTGCCGCACGGGCGCGGACGGCCACGCGTCGCCGAGGATGTGCTCGTTCAGCGCCTCGCCGGAGCCGACGCCGAGGGTGAACCCGCCGCGGCACTGGACGGCGGCGGTCGCGGCGGCCTGCGCCACCACGGCCGGGTGGACCCGGACCGTCGGGCAGGTGACCGCGGTGGTGATCGGCAGGGAGGTCACCTCGGACAGCGCCCCGATCACGGACCACACGAACGGGCTCTGCCCCTGTTCGGAGTTCCACGGGTGGTAGTGGTCGGAGATCCACAACCGCTCGAAGCCCGCCTCCTCGGCCCACCGGGCCTGGCGGACGAGCTCACGGGGGCCGAACTCCTCGCACGAGAGGAAGTAGCCGATGCTGACCATGGCACCCGGTTACCCCCGCCGACCGGCCTGAACCCAGGTCGGCCGAAGCTCCACCACCCGGATGACGCGGGGCGGGGCGCCGGCACCGGCCACAGGCGCCGGCACCGGCCACAGGGGACGGTCGGCGCGGCGGGCTCAGACCTCGACCGGCAGCAGCATCCGCCCGCCCAGCAGCAGCGCGCCGACCACGACGACCGCGAACAGCAGCACCCACACCAGCCCCGGCACGCGCGTGATCCGGGCGAGCTGGTCGGCGTCGGACCCGGGCGCCCGCCCGCGCAGCCGCCTGCGCTGCAGCTCGCCGACCGGCCGCACGCCGCCCAGCAGCAGGAACCAGGTCACGAACAGCGCGAACGCCGCCTGCCACGCCTCGGACGCGTACCAGGAGACGGCGAACACCGCCCCGCCGGTCAGCACGACCGTCAGCACCCCGAAGACGTTGCGGATCATGACCAGCACCCCGGCCAGCAGCACCACGGTCGCCCACAGCAGCGGCCGGACCTGCTCGGCGATCACCAGCGCCGCCGCGCCCAGGCCGAGCAGGGACGGGGTCACGTAGCCCGCGAAGTACATGAGCACCACGGCGATCCCGGTGGGCCTGCCCCGCGACACGGTCACGCCGGAGGTGTCCGGGTTCAGCTTGATGCCCTCCAGCTTGCGGCCGGTGAGCAGCGCGACGAGGGCGTGGCCCGCCTCGTGCGCGATGGTGATCACGTGCCTGCTGTGGCGCCACAGCCCGGGGCCCGCCACCAGGGCCAGCGCCGCGACGGCGGGCGCCCACTCCGCGAAAGTCGACATCGCCGTCCAGCATGCCAGGCTTGACCTGGAGCGCGCTCCAGCACCCAAGCTGCTCGCCATGAGACGACAGCGCATCGGTTCCCTGGAAGTCAGCGCCCTCTGCCTGGGCACGCTGCCGTTCGGCAAGTGGGTGGACGACGAGACGTCGTTCGCGATCATGGACCGCTTCGTCGAGGCGGGCGGCACCTTCCTGGACACGGCCAACAACTACGTGTTCTGGGACGGCGGCACGGGCGACGAGAGCGAGGAGGCGGTCGGCCGGTGGCTGGCCGCGCGCGGCCGGCGGGACGAGCTGGTGGTGGCGACGAAGGTCGGCGCGCGGCCGCGCACCCCGGGAACCGGCCTGGAGAACGCCGAGGGCCTGTCCGGCGAGGTGGTCCGGGCCGCCGCCGAGGCGAGCCTGAAGCGGCTGGGCACCGACCGGATCGACCTCTACTACAGCCACGTCGAGGACCGGGCCGTGCCGCTGGAGGACACGCTGGGCGCGTTCGCCGACCTCGTGGGGCGCGGCGCGGTGCGGGAGGTCGGCGCGAGCAACCACGCCACGTGGCGGCTGGAGCGGGCGCGGGCGGCGTCCCGGGCCAACGGCTGGCCGCTGTACTCGGCGGTGCAGCAGCGGTACAGCTACCTGCGGCCCCGGCCGGGCGTGCGGCTGCCGGAGTCGGGCCACGTGCACATGACCGAGGAGCTGTTCGACTACGCGGCGGCGGAGGGCGACGTGGCGCTGGTCGCGTACTCGGCGCTGCTGTCGGGCCGCTACCGCGACAAGCCGCTGGGCGAGGAGTACGACCACCCCGGCACGTCGCGGCGGCTGCGGGTGCTGCGCGAGGTCGCGGGCGAGCTGGGCGCGACGGTCAACCAGGTCGTGCTGGCGTGGGTGCTGCGGCAGGGGATCGTGCCGCTGGTCGGCGCGAGCAGCCTGGCGCAGCTGGAGGAGACGCTGGGCGCGCTGGAGCTGGAGCTGGACGACGACCAGGTCCGGCGGATGGACGAGGCGGTCTGAACGCGAGCGCGGGGCCCGGTCCACAGTGGACCGGGCCCCGCGTGGTGGTGGGACGGTGTCGGCGGTCAGCGCGAGTGCCGCGCCCGGTGCTGCTCGGCGACGGCCGGGTCGATGGGGCGCGTCGGCCGCATGGCCGGGTCCACCGGCTCGACCGGCCGGGCGGTCACCGTCGGGTCCATCGACTCGACCCGCTCGTCGTGCGGTGCGAAGCCGGTGCGGTGGGTGTCGACGCGCTGCGTCGGCATCGGCCGCGTCTCCGGCTCCTCCTGCGGGGCCCGCGGGGCGCGGATGCTCTCGTCCCGCTCGAAGCGCCGCGGGTCGTGCTCCGCGGTCTCCTCCTCGGGCACCACGAGCTTGCGCCGGGCGGGCAGCACCGCGGTCAGCAGGCCGGCGGCGGCCAGGCCGAGGTGCAGCCAGTTGTCATTGGTGTTGAGCGCCAGCGGGTTGCCCAGGCCCGAGACCGGGTTGGTCGCGAAGACGCCCTCCAGGGCCAGCCCCCACAGCAGCACCGCGCCGTAGGAGAGGAACACGATCCAGCCGTAGAGCCGGGCCAGGCCCGAGCTGGTCGCCATCAGCAGGCCGAGCACGCCGAACGCCAGGTGGATGATGTTGTGCAGCGGGTTCACCATGAACCCGAGCAGCATGGCGTGCTGGTCGCCCGAGAAGTCGCCGAACCCGGTCTTGACGAATCCCGCGATGCCGGCGACGAGGAAGACCAGGCCGAGCAGGCCTGCCAGCACCTGGGCGGGCTGGAGACCCGCGACCTTGACGCGGCCGACGGTCGATTGGGTCATCACGCCCTCCAAACGAGGACCACGAGCCCGCCTTCCGGGCTCCGGACGACCACCGGCTACCCCCGTGCCGGAGGAGGCAAACGGCGTTCTGGGTGCGGGGCGCGGTGGGGCTGCGGGACGCGGCGCGGTGCGGCGGGCGCGTGGGTGCGCGAGTGCGGCGAACGGCGGCGGTGAGTGCGGGGTGGGGCGGGCGCACGGACCCGCCCCGGCTTTTCCCGACAGGAGTCGGCACCCCGCCGTGCCGGGGTTCATATAATCCCGACCCACCCCGTGGGGGCCGGGGGCGCGCGGTTCAGGTAATTGAATTCCATTCCCGCGACGAATAAGGGCGATCAGGTTTGCGGATGGCTCGCGGAACACCTCCGGAAGCCGCCTGTGCCCAGGTCAGCGCGTGCAGCTCAGCGCGGGGAACGACGCGTCGCCGAGCCGTTCCAATCGGTCTGCCTGCTGTTCACGAAATCCCCCTGGTCGCTCGTGACACCACTGTGGTGTTGATGTGAATTATCCCTTCGTCGACCCGCTGCCGTCAAAGGAATTACCGTGTTGGTCAATTGACGCGCGGGGCGGTCATCCGGTTCCCGGCGCCGTCCACGACATCGAGTAGCGCCAGTAGAGGTGCCGCCGGAACCGGGCGCCGGGCAGGACCTCGTCCGCCGCGGCCCGGATCTCGCGCAACGACGACGTGGGCGCCGAGACCGGGGCGGTGCCGCGCGGGTCGTCCCGGAACAGCCGCCGGGCGAGGTTCAGGGGCACCGAGGCGAGGCTCAGCGCCCGGTCCCACGCGTCCTCCTCGCGCGCCAGCCCGAGCACGGCCACCACGCCGCCCGGCGCGACCAGCGACCGCAGCCGCGCCAGGCCCGCCTCCAGCGGCATGTGGTGCAGGGCGGCGATGCACGACACGAAGTCGTAAGGGCCGCCGAGGTCGTCGGTCAGCGCGTCGGCCCGCCGGAAGTCCACGCCGGGCGCCGAGACCTCCACCGCGCGGTCCACCGCGGTCACCGCGAGCCCGCGGGCGGCGAGCAGGCGCGCGAACGCGCCGTCACCGCAGCCGACGTCCACCGCCGTGCGCGCCCCGGCGGGCACGGCGGCCAGGAGCGACGGGTGGTGGTGGGCGTTGTGGTCGAAGTGCTTCACCTCCCGTTGACGCGCGGGCGGCGTCCCGGGTTGGCCGGCGGCCGAGATCACTTGACTTCCAGTTAACTGGAGCTCCTAGCGTGACGGGCGTTCCGAGACGAGGGGGTTTTCCCGCATGCGCGCCATCCGCCAGCACGAGTTCGGCCCGGCCGAGAACCTGCGCCACGAAGAGGTGCCCGACCCCGAACCCGGGCCCGGCCAGGTGCGGGTCGCGGTGTCGGCCGCGGGCGTGCACCTGGTCGACACGTCGATCCGCCGGGGCGAGCCCGGCCCGTTCCCGCTGCCCGAGCTGCCCATGACGCCCGGCCGCGAGGTGGCGGGCGTGGTCACCGCGCTCGGCGAGGGCGCGGAGCCGCGCTGGCTCGGCAGGCGGGTCGTCGCCCACCTCGGGCAGGCGAGCGGCGGCTACGCCGAGCAGGCCGTGGCTAGCACCGCCTCGCTGCACGAGCTGCCCGACCACGTGTCCGACGACGCGGCCGTGGCCATGATCGGCACCGGCCGGACCGCCGTCGGCGTGCTGCGCGTCGCGCGGCTGACCGAGGACGACGTGGTGCTGGTGACGTCCGCGGCCGGCGGCCTGGGCGCGCTGTTCGTGCAGGCCGCCAAGGCCGTCGGGGCGAAGGTCGTCGGTGCCGCGAGCACCGCGAAGCTCGACCTGGTCCGGGAGCTGGGCGCGGACCTGGCCGTCGACTACACCCGGCCGGGCTGGACCGGGGGCGTCGGCGAGGTGACCGCCGTGCTCGACGGCGTGGGCGGCGACGCCGGCCGCGCGGCCCTGGAGCTGCTGGGCGTCGGCGGGCGCGTCGTGCTGTTCGGCTGGTCCTCCGGCACGCCCACGCGCGTCGAGACCGCCGACCTGTACCGCCAGGGCCTCACCGCGTCGGTCGCGGTCGGGCCGCGGCTGCTCAAGGGCACGAGCCTGCGCGAGCTGGAGGAGCAGGCGCTGGCCCTGCTCGCCGAGCAGCGGCTCACCCCGCTCACCACGACGTTCCCGCTGCGCGACGCGGCCCGCGCGCACACCGCGCTGGAGGCGCGCGCCACCACCGGCAAGGTCGTGCTCAAGCCGTGAGGGCCGACGGGTCGGGGGGGGCCCCCGGGGGGGGGCCCCCCCCCCCCA